>CAITEL010000359.1 GCA_903891375.1 uncultured Neisseriaceae bacterium | reverse complement strand
CTGGGGCAGGAAGTGGAAAAACCCAAGTCCTAACCACTCGTATTGCTTGGATTGTAAATACGTTTCAGGTTAATCCTAGTCAAATTCTAGCCGTTACCTTTACAAATAAAGCCGCCAAAGAAATGATGCACCGAGTTACGAATTTGGTTGAACATGATTCCAAAAATCTATGGATTGGCACTTTCCATTCTATTGCCTTAAAAATTTTATCCAAACACCATAAAGAAGCGGGACTAACCCCATATTTCCACATCCTAGATATGCAAGACCAACTCAACACCATAAAACGGATTATAAAGCAATCTAATCTTGATGAAGAAAGATACCCCGCAAAAGAATTACAAAAATTCATAAACACACAAAAGGATTCAGGATTACGTTCTAGTGAATTAGTCGCTAATGGACTACGACAAGAGCATTGGATAATGTTATATTCCCTTTATGAAGATTTATGCAATAAAGAAAGTCTCGTAGACTTCACAGAACTCTTGCTTCGCAGTTATGAATTACTATTACATAATAATCAAATTCTTGGTTTATACCATAGTCAATTCCAACATATTTTAGTGGATGAATTCCAAGATACTAATCATCTTCAATACAAATGGCTCAAATTATTTAAATCTCAAAGCACTCATATATTTGCCGTTGGTGATGATGATCAATCAATCTATTCATTTCGTGGCGCACAAGTTTCCAACATGCGTTCTTTTTTGTCAGACTTTAAAATTGAAAATCCCATCCGATTAGAACAAAATTATAGATCCACCACAAATATTCTACAAGCTGCCAACGCAGTAATTGCTAATAATGATGGCAGAATTGGTAAAAACTTATGGACAGA
The DNA here is from genome assembly GCA_903891375.1 of uncultured Neisseriaceae bacterium. Taxonomy (GTDB): domain Bacteria; phylum Pseudomonadota; class Gammaproteobacteria; order Burkholderiales; family UBA11063; genus Aquella. Next base: position 23,763 of record CAITEL010000359.1, on the reverse strand, counting down.
AAATTCAGATGGAACTAAAATAAAACTCTATGAAGGTTACACCGAAGAAGATGAAGCTTTTTTTGTGATGGATGAAATTCGCCATCTAGTAGACAAGGGTGCATCTTTATCTGACATTACAATCTTATACCGTTCAAATGCGCAATCAAGGATTTTTGAACAGTTATTTTATAGTCGTGGAATCTCCTATCGTGTCTATGGTGGTTTACGTTTCTTTGATCGACTGGAAATTAAACAAGCACTTGCATATCTCAGATTGCTAATTAACAGCAATGATAACGACGCATTTTTAAGAGTGGTTAACTTCCCAGCTCGAGGCATCGGTGCTAAAACCCTAGAAAATTTACAAGAAATTGCTATTAACAATAATGTCTCATTATATCAAGCATGTGACTTAATCGACGGTAAACAAAAATTGCATTTAAATAAGTTTACGAATCTTATACTAAATATTCAAAGTGCATGTCAACACTTAACTCTACCCGAGACTATACAATACATTATTGACACATGTGGCGTAACCGAACATTATACTAATGACAAAAAAAATGGTAATGAACGCCTTGAAAATATTAATGAATTAATCAACGCAGTTACAACTTTTAAAAGCGAAACTGCTGACACTAACCCCGTAGCGGAATTCTTAGCCCATGCCATACTTGAATCTGGTGAAAGTCAAGCACAAAAACATGAGCAAGCAGTTCAACTAATGACAGTACATGCAGCAAAAGGCCTAGAATTCAAGACGGTTTTTATTGTTGGTCTAGAAGAAGGGTTATTTCCACATGAGAACAGTTCAAGCACACCACAAAATACAGAGGAAGAACGGCGTTTAATGTATGTGGCAATAACCCGTGCAAAAGAAAATTTATATTTACTGCGTGCATGTAGTCGATTAATGTGGGGAAAGCGTCAATCAGCCCCAATATCTCGTTTTGTCAATGAAATACCTAGTAAACTAATCTCCAATATATCAGGTATTAGTAAAATTGGCTTTGACACCTTAACTGCTGAAGAATTTTTAACTAATACAAATACCACTACTAGAATAATAAATAACCCCGAATTTAAAACTTCACACGTTGAAGTTTTAAATAAATCCCTAACACTAAAAATAGGTGATCTAATAAAGCATCCAAAATTCGGTAACGGCAAAATAATGCATCTGAATGAAGAAGGAGCGAAAATGTCTGCCGAAATTTTCTTTATTGGTTTAGGTAAGAAAACCTTAGATTTAAATATTGCGAAAATTGAAAAAGTGTAGCTATGTCAATTATTGTACATAAATATGGTGGTACATCTGTAGCTAATATAGAACGCATCACTCACATAGCTAATCACATATCCAAAACATATAAACATAATAATAAAATGGTTATTGTAGTATCTGCTATGGCTGGTGAAACTAACCGTTTAGTTAATTTAGCCAACCATATATCCCCACACAAAAAAAACCGAGAAATGGATATCATTACAGCAACAGGCGAGCAAGTTACAATTTCATTATTATGTTTAGCTCTACAAAAGATCAACATCCCAGCTAAAAGCTATTGTGGGTGGCAAATTCCAATTATCACCACTGATGACTATACCCAAGCACGAATAAAAAAAATCGATAATACAAAAATTAATAAAGATTTAAATAACGGAATCGTAGTGGTAGTTGCAGGTTTTCAAGGCGTAAGCAACACTGGTGATATTACGACATTTGGACGTGGTGGATCTGATACGTCTGCTGTAGCACTGGCTGTTGTATTAAAAGCAAAAGAATGCCAAATTTATACCGATGTAAATGGTGTCTATAACGCTGACCCAAATAACGTTACCACAGCAAAGCGAATTGAAATTGTTGACGGCAAATGTATGCTTGAAGCATCATCCTTAGGTGCTAAAGTTTTACATGTACGCAGTTGTGAACTTGGATATCGCTATAAAACCAATATTAGAGTATTATCAACCTTCGCCCCATTAGATCAAGGAAGCTTAATCATGAATCAATCAGCACTAGAAGACTACCCAATAATAAGTCTTAGCACTCAAGAAACTCAAACATTAATATCATTTAATTACGTACAAACACAACTCACAAAGATCATGAAAGAGGTTTATACAATATGTAATGTAGATATGTTACAAATATCACAAAATCAATTATCGTTTGTGATTGATGACGTTAACACAGTAGCTATCTCAGAAAAGTTAAAACAACTTAAGACAGAAAATTTATCAATAATACAAAATTTAACTAAACTCTCGATTATTGGAAGTGGGTTTAGATCAAATAGCACATTAAACCTCAAAGTTTGGCAACTACTTGATAATACTGAGATATTCTCCACCGCACACAACGAAATAAGTATGTCAATATTAGTCCATAACCTAGATGCAACATTAACCAAAAGCAGATTAACTAATCTACTAAATTAAGTTACTGTGACCAAATCAACATCATTATTTAACCAGCGATTAAGCTCTAACTCAAGTTCCTCAATGCCAGTTCTTTTAAGCGATGAAAATAATTGTACAGAAAAATTAGTAAAACCTTCAGCATCTAATGTAGTTTTAACAAATTTTAATACTTGATTTTTTTCCTGATTGTTTAGTTTGTCTGATTTAGATAAAACAATATGAATTGGTTTGCCAGTTACACCAAAAAACTCAAGCATCTTATAATCTAATTCTTTAAGCGGATGGCGTGAATCCATAATTAACACTAAGCCAATTAATGGTTCTCGATTTTCTAAATATTTACCCAATAAACCAACCCAATGTGTGCGAATCTTCTCAGGAACTTTTGCATAACCATAACCAGGTAAATCCACAAGAAATATACCCTCTTCCGCAATACTAAAATAATTAATGTGTTGCGTTCTACCTGGTGTTTTAGAGGTAAACGCTAATTTATTTTGATTAGTCAATCGATTGAGTAAGCTAGACTTACCTGCATTAGATCTACCCACTATCGCAATTTCTTTAATACTACTCTCTGGTAAAGTCTTCAGATCATTTACTGTATCAAAAAATTTTGCTTGTTTAAATTTATAATTAATTGCCATTTATTATTCTTATTAATTTGTTAAAGATGACCCTATCGTCATACCCATAACACTTGAAGTACCAAGTGTTCCCAGCAATGTACAAGTTGACATAGTGCAACTATATAATTGGTTACCAGCTGTCGCATACAATATACCGCCAAAATTATCATACACTAAACTATTTATATTACCTGATATACCATTAATAACATTAACAACCAAAGGGGCAGTACTATTCACATACCATAAATTACCATTATTACCACCAGCATATATATTACCAACACCATCAGCAGTTAAAACGTTAACTTGTAGATTACCTAAGTTTACTTGTGACCACGTGTTGGTAGTGGCGTATGCGGTCCCTGATTCTGCGAATAAACCACCGTTCGTTGCAACATATATACCAGTAAAACCTGTTGGCGTTGAAGTTAATATTGCCATATCATTAACTGTCCCCGATAAAGACACCCCCTCATTGACACAACCCGAACTAGAGCCACCAGTACTACAAGAATAAACCTGTCCACCATTAATTGCTGTTAAAAAAATTATACCCGTTGGCGAAACTGCGTTTATATTGGTGGCCGCATTAGTTAAGCCTGTTACTAAGCTACTCCAACTTTGTGAAGAAAAGGTATACTGATATATTTGTCCACCTGATGTGCCATACATAGTAGTGGGACTTGTTGCTGATTCCAATGGAGATGACTGATTTGTAAAAATATTATTCATATTAGTGGCCCCACTTTCACTTGATGCTTGCATACCATTACCATTACCATAACTCCATAAGCCTGAGCCAGTAGCCAAATATAAATAACCAAAACTACTTGTATCCATTGCAATTGATACTGGTGCTGATTGTGATTCCATAGTTGATATTCCATTGATTCCACCAGAATTATATATGTTAACATATGCCTGATTACTGCCATTTGGACTTTGCACCACATATAAATTGGTGGTCTCGTGTGCTGTAAATTGAGACGAATAATTAGAACCTGTTCCTGCACCAAATAAATTGGTATTAATTGAATAATTTAATGTAACTGTAATCGGCAGGCTTGTTGCAACAGCATTAGCCTCTTGATCTAATTGTAAATAAAACGTACATAAGCTACCTGGATTGAGGCTATTTGTCGTACAACCATTCGGATCCATAGAAGAATTTGACGATGGTGTTAATAAATTAGACGCCCCTGTTACTGAAACTGTAAGACCTGAAATCGGATAGTTGGTGCTTGAGACATAATTTTGTCCGCCACCATTATTTTGCACTGTAACTGCCAAACAATACGGCGCATTGGTCTGCCCACCTGGGCAATTTCCATTTTGAGTTGAAAACGTTAAATTATTATTTACCGAACAACCAGTCAACAAAATAATAGATACAGAACCCAATACTCTCAACATGTTTTTAGTCATGAGACATCTTTCTTTATTATTTAATTAGATATACTTCAATGTGTTAACATCGACACTGCATTAACCGTATTTAAATTACCTATATTACCACTAATGCTTTGCCATAAAGCACCACTTGTCCCAACATTCAAAAATATACTAGCAACGTTTGTTGGCGAAAAATCGGGGGAATTTATACCTTGGCCAACTGCATAAACATAACCAGCACCATCTGTTGTTATGCCATTGATATTACCGTAAACGGTTTTCCCTGAAGTACTTACAAATGGGCCACATGCTACTCCGATACAACTATATAAAGTACTTTCTGTTGTTGGTATGGATGCGCTAACTCCTAAATATAAAACTGAATTATACAACTCCAAACCTGACACATAGCCACTAGTAAGCACTGGAGTAAATACATATGGCGACGACCATGTTGAATTCGCATAAGTTGAAGCTGATGTTGTAGTACCAGTAAACAACTGACCACTCTCAGCCAAAATTGAATTCGCATAAAACTGTGTAGGTCCACCATTAGTTATATTTGTACAAGTTAAAGAAACACCTAACACCGTTGACTCAGCACAGGAAAATACGGTAGTTGACTCCGTTGCATAAACAATTCCGCTTTGATAAGCAACACCTAAAACCGTTGCATTTGTCGGTACATTAGTACCTGCTGGCTGAATCCATGATTGCGGACTATATACATTAGTATAATACAAACCATTATTAGTTGCAACTAATAAATTGCTACTTGTATCAATTGCTAAACTATTAATAGTATTTACTGCTTGTGGTAATGCTGCACCCAAAATACTTGTTGCATTGCCATTGTACATATATATGCTTGTACCACTACTGAAGTACAAATTACCATACATATCGTTAATCATCGCCGTGACATTATTCCCAGTAATATTTGCAATCCCAACATCCCACGATTCACCATTATAGGTAAACACACCAGATTCACCACCAGCATATAGGTTTACATCTTGGTAAATGGTCTGGCTAATACTATAATTTTGATTCGCATTGGTGTAATTATAAGTTAAACCTATTGGATACTGCCCAACCGCATACGACTCTGCTGTAACTTGTAGATAAAAGGTACAGGCGCCTCCGCCAGCCATTAATGTTGTAACTTTGCTACCTTGTTGCGTTGCACAATTATTTGGATCATACACAGTTATATTACCAAAAATAGTGCTCCCAGATGGGCACACATTTCCTGATGCCTGAACATCACAAATGTTATTAGAAAATGATTGCTGTGCTCCATTGGTCGCCGTTGCTGTATAACTTAAGGTTAATCCTACACTTGTTACCTGCACATTATTTGCATTCATACCACTATTATTATTTTGCAAAGTAACCGACATACAATATGGTGCTGTTGTTGGATTGGTAATAGGTGCGTTATCACCACCACCTGTTAAACATTGCCCTTGATTAACACTCATCGTAACATTATTTGGTGTGCCAGAACAAGCAAATAAAAACAATGTCACACAAACAACCGCACAAAAATTTTTCATATACATAAATAACCTTAAAAACTTGCCAATTTACTTGCCCGAGGAAATGGAATAACATCACGAATATTCTGCACCCCAGTAATATAACTAATTAAACGTTCCAAACCAATACCAAAACCTGCATGTGGTACTGAACCAAATCTACGTAAATCTAAATACCAATCTAACTGCTCTTGGCTCATTCCAAATTCGTTCATTCTACTCACTAAAACATCATATCTATCTTCACGCTGTGCCCCACCCGCTATTTCGCCAATCCCTGGAGCCAAGATATCCATTGCCGCAACCGTCTTACCATCATCATTTAAACGCATATAAAAAGCTTTAAAATCCTTAGGGTAATCAATAACAATCGTTGGTTGTCCAACGTATTCTTCACATAGCCAACGTTCATGTTCTGATGCTAAATCTATCCCCCAACTAACTGGATTTTCAAATTTAACCTTAGTTTTTAATAACTGATTAATTGCCTCAGAATACGTTATCATTGCAAAATTACTGTTTACCAATGACTCTAATCTCGTCACCACTTCTTTGTTTATAAATTCAGCAAAAAATTTCATATCATCGGCATTTTTATCTAATACTGTTTTAAATACATACTTAAGTAAATCTTCGGCCAAGGTGGCATTATCAGTTAAATTTGCAAATGCAATTTCTGCCTCTACCATCCAAAATTCTGCCAAATGTCTAGTAGTATTAGAGTTCTCCGCTCTAAAAGTTGGTCCAAACGAATATACTTTTGACATAGCCAAACAATATGCCTCTAAATTTAGCTGACCTGACACAGTCAAGAAAGTCTCTTTAGCAAAAAAGTCTTGCTTAAAGTCTATCTTACCATCATCAGTCCGTGGTAAGTGATTCAAATTCAAGCCAGTTACCCGAAACATTTCCCCAGCACCTTCTGCATCTGACCCAGTAATAATTGGTGTATGTATCCACGAAAATCCATTTTTCTGAAAATATTCATGTATAGCAAATGAAACAGTATTTCTAACTCGTGCCACCGCGCCTAATAAATTAGTTCTAATGCGTAGATGAGCCACATCACGTAGATACTCTACTGTATGGCGTTTTGGTGATACTGGGTATGTATCAGGATTTTCAACAAATCCTACAACTTCGATTGTAGTTGCCACAATTTCTATTGATTGTCCTTTACCTAATGATTTAACCACCTTACCTGTTATAACCACCGAACAATCTTTAGTAATTCTTAAAATATCTGTTTCATAATTAGATAGTTTGTTTTCTGCAACAACTTGCACCGAATCAAAACAAGAACCATCATTAACCGTGATAAACGAAATACCTGCTTTTGAATCACGTCGACTACGCGCCCAACCTTTAACCATTACAATTGAGTCAATCTCCACACCTGAGTATAATAGCTCTTTTACTGTAAAATTTTTCATAATTAGTTAACTCCACTTTGTTCTAGTAACTCAATTGCAGGTAGTTTTTTTCCTTCTAGGAACTCCAATAAAGCGCCCCCTGCAGTTGAAACATAACTTATTTTATCGTACACATTAAATTTATTGATAGCTGATATTGTGTCTCCTCCGCCAGCCAAACTAAATCCATTACTATTGGCAATGCTATTGGCTATAATTCTAGTGCCATTTGCAAATTGATCAAACTCAAAAACGCCAACAGGACCATTCCAAATTATAGTGGTACTTTTTGCAATCACTTCAGCTAATTGTAAGGCAAAGATACTACCTATATCTAGAATCATATCTTCCGCTTCTAATTTATTCACATTTTTTGTCATAGCGTGGGCTTGTGCATTAAACTCCGTAGCAACCACCACGTCATTTGGTAGTGGTACAATTGCTCCACGTAATTTCATTGTCTCCATAATTCGTTTAGCTTCCGTTAATAAACTTGGTTCAAATAACGATTTCGCTACATTTATACCTGATGCAGCTAAAAATGTATTTAAGATTCCGCCACCTACAATTAGATAATCAACCTTATTTGCCAAATTTTCTAGAATTGTTAATTTTGTAGAGACCTTGGAACCAGCCACAATTGCCACAATTGGATGTTTCGGGTTGGATATCACATTAGATAATGCTTCTAATTCTTGGCTCATTAAAAAACCAGCACATACTTCTTTCGTAAAATGACCAACTGCATCAGTTGATGCCTCAGCCCTATGCGCTGTGGCAAAAGCATCATGTACAAATACATCACAAAGCGCTGCGTATATTTCCCCTAACTTTTTATCGTTTTTTTTCTCACCAATATTACAACGAACATTTTCTAACATTACCACTCTAGAATCATCAAAATCAATTCTTTGATTAATATTTTTAATTAGTGGGATTCTAAACCCAAGTAACGACGACAACTCGTCTGCAATGATTTTAACTGAATCTGATTCAGTACATTGCCCCTCTATAGGGCGTCCAAGGTGCGTTGCTATAATCACATACGCATTATTTTGTAATGCATATGTGATTGTAGTAAGACTTGCTTGTATTCTTGTATCATCCGTAATGACATTATTTTGAATCGGTACATTCATATCCGAACGGATAAATACTATTTTATTGTGTAAATTTAGCTCGGTTATTTTTTTAAATTTCATTTAGTTTTATACCCAGAATTTATCAATATTTTTAATCAGATAAGATTTTACCATATACACAGGCTTTAGATATGAACAATAACATATAAAATTAATAAGTGACATCGTATTACAAATATGTTATAATGTATATTAATATAACAAAATAAGGATAACATATCATGTTAGCAATAAGATTAGACCCCATACTTGAAGAAAATCTAAATACCATTGCAAAAAGAGAAAAACGCACCAAATCATACTATGTTAGAGAAGCCCTTGCCAAATATTTAGAAGATCTACAAGATATATATGACGCAGAATCGGCTTTAGAAAATATCAGAACAGGTAAATCTAATATAGTATCATGGGAAGACGCTAAGAAAGAACTAAATAAATGAATTGGAAAATTAAAATTGATACTACAGCAATAAAATACCTAAATAAAATCGATAAAAATATTCAAGAGAAGTTAATTACAGGAATAGATAACCTAAGCTCCATCGATAATCCGAGAAAAATCGGAAAGGCATTACAAGGTAAATATGTAGGATTTTGGCGATACAGAATAGGTGATTATAGACTAATTTGTGAAATACAAGATAAAATCATTACAATTTTAATTATCAAAATTGGACATCGCAAAGATGTTTATTAGAACAAATTACCCCATAGCACAATGATTTTCCAATGCAAGAATGAAAGAGTTTAACAATAAATCAAGAAAAATGGTATAATCAATACTTTATATACTTATTTCAGGTTATCATATCCATGCAAAATAATTTACTCTTTGAGCTATTCCCCCTAGTTATCTTCTTTGTAGTGTACTATATTAGTAAGAATATATTCCTAGCAACAGGTATTTGCATTATCATCAGCTGGATACAGCTATTATTCTGTAAGATAAAGTATAAAAAAATTAGTAAAAAATTATGGATAAGTGTAAGTTTAATAACTGTTTTAGGTGGGTTAACCATAGCACTCCAAGATAAGACCTTTATTATGCTCAAACCTACTATTCTATATTGGATTATTGCAGGAACACTTATCATTGGACAAATATTAGATAAAAATCTTATAAAAAAAGCATTACAAAAAGAATTTCATTTATCTGACAATTTATGGAACAAACTAAACATTGCGTGGGTAGTATTTTTCATCGCAGTGGGTTTCCTTAACTTATATGTTGCACTTAATTTTAATGAATACTTTTGGGTAAAGTTTAAAGTATTTGGCATGACATCTCTCGTTTTAATATTTGGGATTGTATGCAGTATTTTTATCTATTTCACACAAAAATCTAACAAAGTAAATAAATAAACACCATGATGCATCATACTGCAAAAAAACGCTTCGGGCAAAATTTCTTAACTAGCGACTATGTAATAAATGAAATTGTTAAGATAATTAACCCCAAGAAGCATGAATTTATTGTCGAGATTGGTCCTGGTCTGGCCGCATTAACCAGACCAATACTTGAACATGTAGAAATCTTAAATGTAGTAGAGCTCGACCGTGATATTATAAAATTTTTAAAATATACCTTCCATGATAAATTAATTATTCATGAAGCTGATGCATTAAAATTTGATTATTCATTTGAACAAAAATTAATTCGCGTTATTGGCAATTTACCCTATAATATTTCAACACCATTGCTCTTTCATCTAGCCAAATTTCACAATATTCTTGACATGCATTTTATGTTACAAAAAGAAGTTGTTGATCGTATTTGTGCCAAACCTAATAACGGTGATTATGGCAGATTATCAGTAATGCTCCAATATCGTTTTCAATCATTTAAAATGCTTGATGTATCACGTGAATGTTTTGACCCTATGCCAAAAGTAGAATCAGCCATTGTTAAATTAATTCCAAAACCACATACCGAATGGGACAATGTAAACGAAGCACAATTAAATAGAGTTGTTACAGCAGCCTTTAATCAACGACGTAAAACCATACACAATAGCTTAAAAAACATTGTGAAACCTGATGTTTTTGAAAATCTAAACATTGATATTAAAAAACGTGCGGAAAATTTATCCGTAAATGAATACGTTTTATTATCAGCACATATTTAAGGGATAAAGTCATGTTAAACAACAATCAACCAGAATCATTACCAAATAATGCGCAAGGAGTTAAACATCGTGATGCAAGTAAAACTTCACGAATTCCAATCAAGATTGTACCCATTGAGCAATTAAAGAAACCCGATTGGATCCGTGTGAAATTACCCAATAGTAGTAAATTTAACGAAGTAAAAAACTTACTCCGTGAACATAAATTACACACTGTATGTGAAGAGGCTAGTTGCCCCAATATTGGCGAATGTTTTAGCAAAGGTACTGCTACATTTATGATAATGGGGGATATTTGTACTCGTCGTTGTCCATTTTGTGATGTTGGTCACGGTAGACCTAACCCATTAGATATAAATGAACCGAAAGAAACAGCTAAGGCAGTTCAAATTTTAAAGCTCAAATATGTAGTTATAACCAGCGTAGATAGAGATGACTTACGTGATGGAGGAGCATCACACTTTGCGGAATGCATCAAAGAAATTCGTAAGCTTAGCCCTGAGACACGCATCGAAATTCTAGTGCCAGATTTTAGAGGTAGACTAGATAAAGCTCTAGCCATTCTGGCGGAAACACCCCCTGATGTGTTAAACCATAATCTAGAGTCAGTACCACGTATTTATAAACAAATACGCCCAGGCTCTGATTACCAGCACTCATTAAATTTATTAAAGCAATTTAAAGAAATGTGCCCAGATATACCTACAAAATCTGGCATTATGGTTGGTCTAGGTGAAACCGATGACGAAATATTAGAGGTTATGCAAGATATGCGTAAACACGATATCGACATGTTAACATTAGGACAATACTTGCAACCATCACCACATCATGCACCTGTGTTACGTTATATGCACCCAGATAAATTTAAAGAAATAGAAACTTTTGCTTATAACATCGGATTTAAACATGCAGCTGTTGGCGCATTAGTTCGTTCAAGCTATCATGCTGATGAGCAAGCAAGTAAGGTGATTTAATGAATACACATAATACCTCTATAACTGTTACAATCGAATCAATTGACTCTGATGCAAAAGGAATAGCTAAAGTTAATGGTAAAACTGTGTTTATCAATAACGTTTTACCACATGAAGAAGTTAATATCGAAATTTTTAAACGTAAACCTAAATTTGATTTAGGTCATCTTTTAAACATTATAACCCCAAGCATTGACCGCGTTACACCTGAATGTCCAAATTTTGGTACTTGTGGTGGTTGTTCTTTACAACACCTAGAATTTAACGCCCAAATATTAAGTAAACAAAAAGTATTAATTGATAATCTCACACATATTGGTAAAGTAACCGCACAAAACATATTACCGCCAATTGCTGGTAATCCTTGGGGTTATCGCCATAGAGCCAGAATGTCTGCTAAATACGTGTTCAAAAAAGATAGTGTGCTTATTGGTTTTAGAGAAAAGGGCTCACCATATGTTACTGATATGAATCAATGTCTTGTGTTACCTACATATATTTCGGACTTAATCCCATATTTACGTACATTGATTAGTAATTTATCTATAAAAGATCAAATTCCACAAATTGAAGTAGCTATTGGTTCCAATGTTAGTATTCTTGTATTTCGCATAATGGAAACACTTACAAGCGACGATGAGAAATTTATAAAAGATTTTGTTGACTCCTTAAAAAATCAAGAAAAGCCACTACAAATTTGGCTTCAACCAAGTGGCCCTGATAGTTGTTATCCTTTTTATCCATTAGATGTTCCACAACTAAGCTACGAACTTAATGATTTTGACATTAAAATGCCATATTATCCAACCGAATTCACGCAAGTCAATCCATTAATTAATCAAGAAGTGGTTAATCTCGCACTGCGTTTACTTGATCCACAACCTAACGAAGAGATTTTAGACTTTTTCTGTGGTATAGGGAATTTCACCCTACCAATTGCCACAAAATCTAAATCTGTACTAGGGATTGAGGGCAGCGAGCAATTAGTACATCGTGCACGTGAAAATGCCCAACTAAACAACCTAGCTGATAAAACAAATTATATTGCAGTGAATCTATTCAAAATAGATTCGAAATGGCTTGAAACGTTAGGGAAACATAATAAATGGTTAATTGACCCGCCACGTGACGGGGCAATGGAGTTAATCAGTTCAATAACTCCTGAAATAGCTCCAAGTAAAATTGTATATGTATCATGTAACCCAGCCACACTTGCTCGTGATGCAGCAATCCTCGTTAATACTCATGGATACAAATTAGTAAATGCTGGTGTAATGAATATGTTTCCACATACATCACATGTTGAATCTATTGCCGAATTTGTGCTATAAATGTTTATTCGAACTCTGATGAAGAATTAGTAAGGATAGCAAACTTAAGCAAAGGAATATAACTCCTAATACTACTGTATTTGTTGCACTAAACTTACTTAATACACTTACTATAAAAAACGCAACAATTAGTCTATTTGTATTGTTAACTGCTGAAGCAACTCCAATATTCTCATTTATTGTGGAAAAACACAATGCATTTACATTGGCAAAGACGAATGAAGATCCGATAAACATTGGAATTATTGCCACTAAAAATGATACAATTGTTAATTGTGATATTGCAATAATTAATAATAAAATAGCAGAAATAACAATCAATATAAATCCCAGCACCATCGTATTTTTGATTGATAGGTAATTTAACAGTTTTCCGTTACAATAAGAAAAAATTGCAAATACTACAGATAAACATAGTGTCATACTACCAAACCAAATTGGTGATTTACCTAGTATGTCTTGAACAATAAAAGAAGCCACTGCTATGTATGACATAAAGATTGAATATACTATCGCATAAACAATCATATAAACCACAAATTCTTTATTTTTAAACAAAATTAATATTTTTTTAAGAAAATCTGCCCTACTTACTATATTATTAACTCTTAAAAATGTTTCTTTGTATACACATGCTGTATAGATAATCAATAAGTTATAACATAAAATCAATATGAAAATTGCACGCCAACCAAACCATTCCTGTAAAAAACCACCCATAAATGGTGCTATATCTATTGATAATGCAAAAGCAATACCCAAATATGACATATACTTAGCATATTCCACTCCTTCAAACCTATCACGTACTATTGCACTCCCCATCCCCCACACACCACTAAATCCAACACCTTGTAATAAGCGCCCAATAATTAACCAAGTGATGTTATAAGAAACACAACAAATTGCCGTACCAACACTACTGATGATAGATGAAATTATCAAAACTTTACGCCGACCCACAAAATCTGAAATGTAGCCAAAAAATATGGCACTGGCACCCATACCCAAGAGAAAAAAACTAATTGATAGTTGTACCAAGCCATCAGAAACCTTAAAATCTTTTACAATATACGGTAAAGACGGAACATATACTTCTGCAGCCATTTGCCCAATCGTACTAATCATAACAATAAAAATAAAAAATTTAATTTGGGCTTTATTCATCTTTAAATACATCAATTTATAATTGACGCTTTGTCGCCAGCTTTTAATGTATTTACATTATTATTTATTACCACATCATTATTTTTTAATCCAGAGATTCCACTAACGCCAGCTACTGTATTTTCAATTAAAACTGAAATTGGTTTCATTGTCACTATGCCATTTGCCATCAATAATAATACAAATGATTTGTTGGCTTCGTGCTTGATTCCCTGGCTCGAGACATAATTTATATTCTGTAATTGCTGTAAAATAACTTGACCCTTAACAAATTGACCAGCCTTTAACTTATACATTGTATTATTAAATTCAATATAAATCAAATATGACCGAGTACCTGTCTCAGCCACAGGATTTACTCTAGTTATTTTCCCATTATAAATTTTATTATCTTCCTCAACTTGAAAACTAACCATTTGCCCTGGTTTAATGTTGTTGATTTGATCGCCAGGAATAGATGCCGTTATTTGCATGATATTCAGATTTGCCAATGAAAAAAGTTTGGTATTAGGGCTAGCTAGTTGTCCATTATCAATGTTTCTTTGGTAAATATACCCAGCAAACGGTGCTTTTATTACAGCATTTGACAATTGTTTACGTGATTTCTTTAATGAAGCTTGTTGCTCTTTTATTTTCTGCAATGATGCTTGATAGTTCATCTTTAATTCATCATACGCAATTTTCGAAATAAATCCTTCATCCAGCAGCTCTTTTTCTCGATCCAGTTTTGTTTTGTCTAATTCAAATTTAGCTTTTGCACTTGCCAATTGAGCCTCTTGCTCTGCAACTGCTTCTGTTAATTCGGTATTATCCAAAACAGCTAAAACTTGACCTTTTTGCACAAATTGACCAGCATATACTAACACCTTTGATACAACTGCTGTTATTTCTGAAGAAATTGCGGTTTGATTTAACGGAGATAAATCACCCGTAAAAGTTATAATATTCGATACCGTTCCTGTTTGAACCGTAAAGATATCCCCCTTAATTAACATTATACTTTCTCGTGACACATTCGCTACTAATTTATTTGCATTACTTCTGTGTTTAAGTATTAGGATAGTTCCTGTTATACATATCAATATAATTGCAATAATTATCTTTTTTTTGTGCTTTAATATTTGTCTCAAGTCTCACCTCAATTTTTTTTAAATAATTTTTTTAAGTATTTGCTTAATTTGTCCATATACACATACACTACTGGTACAATTATAAGAGTTAGTAATGTAGATGTCGTCATACCACCTATTATTGCATATGCCATAGGTTTTCTTACCTCCGAGCTATCACCACTTGACAAAGCTAATGGCAACATCCCAAATATCATGGCTAATGTTGTCATAATAATAGGCCGAAGTCTGACTTTTCCAGCTTCTACAATAGCATCTAATTGGTTAGCCCCCTCATTTATTCGTTGATTTATAAAATCAACCAATAAAATACCATTTTTAGTCGAAAGCCCCATTAACATTATAATACCAATAATTGAAAACATATTTAGCGTACTGCCAAACAATAATAAAGCCACAAATACACCAACAAATGATAGCGGTAACGCAACCATTATAACCAATGGTAAAATAAAACTTCTAAATTGTGCTGTTAAAATCATATAGATAAAAATCACCCCTGTCATTAATGCTGATACTGCATAAAAAAATGATGTATTCATATCTTCATTCGCACCATTTTGTGTAACATCGTATCCTGGTGGTAATTTGAAATTATCTAACACCTTCTGGATTTGTGTAAATACTGCCTGATTATCAGCGCCAACGATATTCCCTAGTATTGAAATTTTTCTTTTTAAATTATAATGGTCCAATTCACGTGGTGAAAAGCCTTTGTCTACCGCTGCAATTGTAGATAATGGAACCATTTGGCTAGTACCATCACTATTAATTTTATTGCTAGACACCTTTAATAGATCTAATACATTTAGGCTTCGGATATACTCTGGAACTTGCACTACCACATCATAATTTTGCCCATTATTTGGATCCTCCCAAGTACTTACTTTATTCCCTGCAAATAATGTAGATAGCGTGGTTCCTACATCCGACAAATTAATTCCTAAATCACTAGCAATATCACGATTAACATTGATATTAAATGCAGGATCTTCATTTTGAAAAGAACTGTTTAGATCTGTTACTCCTTTTATTTTTTTTACTTTTTCCATTATACCATTAGAAATTTCTTTAAGAATGCCTATATCATTGCCATTAATGTTTATATAAATAGGTGAATTATCTCCTCCTGGTGAACCTAATGGTGAAATACTCTTGATTTCTATACCACCAACCGTAGCCAATACTTGTCTAGTCTTCGCCATTATCTGAGTTATACTCCTAACTCTATGTAGCTTACTACCGACATCTAAAGTGATCTGTGCATTATTGCTACCATCACCCCAAGAGCCTGCAATAGATGTGGATATATTAATGATTTCTGGAATCTCTGCCATAAGAATTTTATTAACTTGTTGTGCCTTACTATTTGTATAATTAATATTGGTACCAACTTCTGTCTTAAACTGAACTGAATATTGCCCTGTATCTGTCTGGGGCATAAATTCGCCACCAATCATTGGTACTAGCATAAAACTACCAATCAATAACATTAACGATACAAATAACGTGCTTTTTTTAAAACGTAGTGATAACCGAATAAACTTCTCATAAAATACAGTGAGTTTATTAAAAAATAATTCAAATTTATCTAGCCATCTACCCAAAAATGACTTTCTAATCCAGCCACCATCTTGTGGTTCATGCCAGATACTGGATAACATCGGGTCTAGCGTAAAACTAACCAAAAGAGAAATTAAAACTGCCACTACTACCGTTATACCAAATTGAAAGAAAAACTTACCGATGATTCCTCGCATCAGTCCAACAGGCAAAAATACTGCAACTAATGTGAGAGTAGTTGAAAAAACCGCCATCCCTATTTCTTTGGTTCCCTCTAACGAAGCATTCACATGACCTTTACCCATATGCAAGTGTCTAACGATATTTTCACGCACCACAATAGCATCATCAATTAATAACCCTACCGATAACGACAACGCCATTAATGACATCATATTTAACGTAAACCCGCACGCATATATAGCTGCAATCGTTCCAACTAGAGCTATCGGTAATGTTAAACCTGTAATTATCGTTGAACGCCACGATTTCAAAAAAATAAAAACTATAGTAATAGTCAATAATGCACCCTCTACAAGTGTACTTTTGATATTATCTAACGATGATTTAACTGATTTACTTTGATCAAACGTAACAAAAATATCTGTACCAACTGGTGCTATTTTTCTTAATGCATTTAACGTTGTTTCAACACTACTCGCTACATCCACCACATTAGCACTATCAGTTTGTCGGATTTCAACACCGACTGATGGTTTACCATTGATGATTGACATACTCGCATATTCATCCTGTCCATCAACCACTGTGGCTATATCTGAGATTCGAATCGGTACGGAATTACGAGAAGTAATAACAATATTTGCAAAATCTTTTGGGGTTTGTAACTTGCCATTCAATCTTACACTAATGTTTTTATCTTTGGTTTTTATATCTCCTGCAGGATAATTATTATTCGCATTAGTTATAGCTTCATTTACTTGAGCTACCGATAACCCCAAAGCCTGTAATCTATAAGGTTCAATATTAATCCTTACTTGTCGTGTTATTCCACCTACAATTTTTACATCACCAACACCTGAAATCATTTGCAACCGTTTTTTTGCTACTTGGTTAACCCAATCGGTTACTTCCCGTAATGGTATACTTTTTGAACCAACAGCGATAATCATAATAGGATTATCTTGCATATTAACCTTTGAAACGGTTGGGTTATCTATATCCTTGCGAAAAGTAGATGCAATATTTGATACTTTATCCCTAGTATCTTGGAGTGCCAACGCTGGATCTACATCAAGATTAAATTCAGCAACCACCCACGATTGACCCTCAAATGAATATGACCTAACTTCTTTAATTCCATTTAATGTATAGACCGCTTCTTCTATTGGTTTAGACACCTCAGTTTCAACAACTTCTGGCGATGCACCTTTATAAGCCGTATTAACTACGACCACAGGAAATTTAACATTAGGGAATTCCTCAACTGATATTTTACCCAAGGATATAATACCAAGTAAAAGAATTGCCAACATCATTACCGTAGCGAAATACGGATTTTTTATCGATACTCTAGTCAACCACACAATTTTATTCCGTCCACTAATTTAAATTTTCAATATTACGTAACTATCTAATCGTTCTTTCAACTTACCCTGATTAACTACGTTCCCCAGAAAAGTTTCAATACTACAACCCGACACCTTATTAACTACCATCGCCTGAGGGTATTTCTTATACACATCATCTGCATTGATTTTATTAGTTACCAAATACACAGACGAATTTTTTTCATTTAATTCATCCAAGTTTTCAACTGAAATATACTTGTTTACACTATACAAATCTAAACTCATTAAATCAATTTTATACCCAACCACTTCCATATGCTCTTCTTTATTTAGATATTTAGCAATTTGGTAACCAGCATCGTATTTAACATATGCAAGACCATTAACACACATCGCAAATACAAAAACAGTAAGAATAGATATCACAGGAAATATAATTGTTTTTTTAGCTATATCCCAATTACGTAAGATAACCATAGTAATTAAATTTATAAGCACTAAAACAAAAAATAAATAAAGAATAACTCCATTAAAAACAATCAAATCTGCAATAAACACTATAACTAACAACAATAAACTGATTATTAGTTCAATGTAATAAATTATTTTTCCACTCTTTTTACCTGCTAAGCAAATTTCATCAAACCATTTAGCACAAAGAATAGCAGCAAATGGAAAAATTATATTGGTGTAATGATCTACCTGAAAAGAAGTTGCACTAAAAAGAGCAAAAGTAACAAAAAACGAAGCAAACAAATAAACACTCGCATCATGCAATTGAACTTTTGTCCAGAAATGGCGAATTAATCGCCACATAGCGCCAAAAAACATTGGCCACCATGGTAAAAATGCCCATAAAAACGTGTGGACAAAAAATAACCAATGAAATGGTGGTGGGTTGGTTGACATAATTGGACCAGTATTAAAGAATCTACCAAATTGACTATCCCAAAAAAACCACCGAATCCCTGATACACCAGACATCCCAAAAACAATTTTTTCAGGATGCATATCAAACTGTAAATATAGCGCAATTAATTCTGGGGTAACAAATATAAAAGATATGATTATGGCAATCCACCATTTAATTTTAACAAAATTTTGCCATTGACGTTTGTATATCCATAAACAAACCAACCCACTACAAATAGTTACTAAAACAAAGACCCCTTTGGTCATCATGGCTAAACCGCTGAATAATGCACCCCAAAGCATGTATTTTAATTTTGGATTACGATCAAATTTAAGAAAATAATAACAAGCTGGCATTATTTCACCAAGTAGATACGCCTCTGCCCTAACATCAATAGCTGACTGCAGAAGATGTAAACTCGTTACATAAAATAAAACAGATAACAGCGCAACTCTTTTATCATACCATACACGTGCTAATTTATACGTATAAGTTGCCCCCAATAAATTAAATAAAAAACCTGGAAAAATATACGCAAAAGAATTTATACCAAATATTTTAAAGAAAAATGCTGTTATCCAAAATGGTAAATGTGGTTTATCTAACCAATCGTGCCCAGACTGTATCAAATCTGCCCAGTTATTTGTAAGCATTATATGTTTAGCAATACTACCGTAGTACGGAATATAAGTGGAACTTAGTGCAGGGAAAAGCATCCCTACGCCACCAACCATAATCGACAGTATTATTAAATTAATCATTAGCCTTAGATTCATCTGACTCACCATTTAACATGTTTAACACTATATTATACCTTATTAATTCGGTTTAAATGTATCAATACAAACACTTAATGAGTCTTTTCTAATTAAATTTAATAATTCGCCTTAACATAGGAACAATTAATAAGCGCCATTCCAATCATTCCATTTACGTTTAGCTCCTTCAGGAATATTTTGGTAAAAAAACCTGAAGCCCACATAGAGCCAAATCTAAATTCCTTCAAAATTAAAAAATGTAAATAATACATCTTTGGAAAAATTTGATATTGTTCTAAATGTTTGCTTCTTTGGGATCTTCGGAATATAATGTGCTAAATAAAATAAAAATATAACGTATTCATTCGGATTTATGTGTGCTAAAATACTCAACTCAATAAACATTAAGAGTTGGAGTATATATCAATAATGGATAAATCAATATCAGCGTTAATATGGGATGTAGCAGAGCTTTTACGAGGTGACTACAAACAAAATGAGTATGGTAGCATTATTCTCCCTTTCACTGTATTAAGAAGGCTTGATTGTTTATTGGATGATAATCGGGATAAAGTATATCAAAAGTGGTTAGTCATTGAAAAAGATAACAAACAAATTCTGGCTACTAATCCAGCTATTGCAATGTCAGATTTAGCAATAAATAGAGTTTTAAACAAAGAAGCAAAATTACCTTTTCACAATAAGACGAATATCAGCTTTGCGAAAATGCAAGCTAATAGTGTAGGAATTTATACCGACCTTAAAGAATATATTGAAAAATTCTCATCAAATGTTAGCGAAATCTTTATTAAATTCAAATTCCTTGACAAAATATCCGAATTAAATGATAAAAACTTATTATTTAAAGTTGTTCAATGTTTTAATGCAGTTGACTTACATCCGAATAATGTGGATAGTTATTCAATGGGTATTCTTTATGAAGAGCTCCTCAGAAAATTTGCTGAGATGTCCAATGAAACCGCTGGGGAACATTTTACGCCACGCGAAATTGTCAATTTAATGATTAATGTTTTATTTGCTCCTGATGATAAAATACTTCGAGATAAAGGAGCGACTAAATCAATTTACGACCCTACCTGTGGTACTGGGGGGATGCTGGTTTTAGCCGAAGAATATCTACACAATAAATCTGCAAATGCCGACGCAGTTCTATTTGGTCAAGAGCTTAATGATGAAACATATGCAATGTGTAAAGCTAGCATTCTTATTAAGGGTAAAGATCGCAATAAAATTGCTAATGGGAATACTTTGTCAAATGATGCATTCCCTGAAGACAGATTTGATTACATGTTATCTAATCCACCCTATGGAGTAGACTGGAATAAAATCAAAAGTTTTATAACTGCAGAAAAAGAAAAACTTGGATTGCATGGTCGTTTTGGAGCTGGGTTACCGCGCATATCAGATGGTCAATTGCTTTTTGTACAGCATTTACTTTCCAAAATGAAACCTTGTGAATTGAAATCGGCAGGTAATCAGAGTTCAGGGTCGCGTATTGGAATAGTTTTAAATGGTTCCCCCTTATTTACAGGGAGTAGCGGAAGTGGTGAGTCTGACATTAGAAAATGGATAATTGAAAATGATTATTTAGACGCTTTAATAGCATTACCCAATGATATGTTTTTTAATACAGGTATTGCAACGTATATTTGGATACTTACTAACCGTAAATCGCCTGAAAGATGCGGTAAAGTACAATTGATTCATGCTACATCTATGTATCAAAAAATGCGTAAAAGTTTAGGTAGTAAACGTAATGAGTTATCAAATGAACATATTAAAACAATTACACAAATTTATTGTGATTTTAAAGAGTCTGATACTTGTAAGATATTTGAAAATCACCAATTTGGTTATACTACAATCACAGTTGAACGCCCACTAAAATTGGTTTATAATATAAATTACGATACCATAAATAAACTCAAAATAGATAAAACATTTCTTAAATTAGACAGTCAATCACAACAAGCCATTATTCAAATATTGGGTAGTTTATCTGAAACAACATTTAGCAGTAGACAAGAATTTACCGAAGCAATAAAACAACAAGCAACTATTGATTCAAAATTACAAAAATCATTAATAATTAAAGATGCTCAAATTAAATTATTATTAAAAGCTTGTAGCGAAAGAAATCCTAATGGTGAAATTTGCTTTGATAGCAATGGTAAGCAAGAAGCTGATAGCGAATTACGTGATAGTGAGAATATTCCGCTAATTAGTTTGGATTATCATAGTGATGCTCAAAAAATTAACATTCAGGAGTATTTTGAACGTGAAGTATTGCCACATGTACCAGATGCGTGGATAGATTGGAACAAAAATAAAGTTGGGTTTGAAATTTCATTTAATCGTTATTTTTATAAATATACACCCCCTCGTGATTTGGCTGTTATTGATTCAGAACTAAAACAGCTTTCAAGTGAAATTCAGCTGTTATTAAATGAAGTATGTGGAGTCTAAATAAAATGACTATAGGAAAAAGCGGTAAATGATAACAAAAGTTATACAAGTGCAAGATATTGCTATCTCTATTGCTTCGGTAAACGATGATGATTTTATCTGTTTAACTGATATGGCTAAAGCCAAAGATGGAAATGGTAGAGCTGCTGATATTATTAAAAACTGGATTCGTAATCGTTCCACCCTTGAATTTATTGGCACTTGGGAACAAATGTATAACCCAAATTTTAAAGTGGTCGAATTTGACCACTTTAAAATTGGGGCTGGCTTACCAAGCTTTGTTTTAAGCCCAGGTCAATGGGTTGAAAAAACAAATGCCATAGGGATGCATGTGAAGTCCGGCCGATATGGTGGCACATATGCTCACAAAGATATAGCTTTTGAATTTGGCTCTGCAATTAGTCCGGTCTTCAAATTATATCTAATAAAAGAATATCAAAGACTTAAGGAAATTGAAACCAATCAATACAATTTGGAGTGGAATGTAAAACGTATATTATCCAAAGCAAATTACTTGATACACACTGATGCAGTAAAAAGCTATATTATTCCTGTTACTAACTATTCTAAAGACGTGGAGTGGCTTGTGTATGCTGAAGAGGCTGACTTATTGAATGTTGCACTTTTTGGCTGTACAGCTAAACAATGGCGCGAAGCAAACCATATTTCAGCAACGGCTAATAAAAATATGCGAGATTTTGCCAGCATAAACGAATTAGCGGTGCTTTCAAATTTAGAAAGTCATAATGCTGAAATGATAAAGGTTGGATTAAATAAACAAGATAGATTTATTAAACTTTTAGCTATTGCCAAGTACCAAATAGGTGTTTTAGGTGAACATGATTACATGAAATCGTTAAAGAGAACTAGTGAGTCCTTTTATCTTGATGAAGTTGAGACTAGTCGAGAAAAAGAATGAATAAAACAGATCCAAACAAATCTCGTGTACTTCGCGAGGCAGAGCGGTATCATAAGTATAAAAATAAAATAACCAAGCTAAAATCTAAATTTAATACTATAAAAGAACATCGAAAGTTAGCCCATTTATTGTTGATCCTATTTTTATGCATAACTTATTTTGTTGTATTTACTTTTTTTAGGTCTGATGAAAATATATGGTTTAATTTATTTCAAAATTTGACTTTATCAACCATTGCTGCTGATATTTTTTATATATGTACAATTATTATTCCAGCGGAAAAGAATAAAAAAATAGCTTATGAAATAATTACGGAAAAATTAAATGAACTT
>CAITEL010000358.1 GCA_903891375.1 uncultured Neisseriaceae bacterium | reverse complement strand
TTTTTTATTTTTTTATTATTCGCCACATAATGTAAAATACATGAATTCTCACCACTAGCTACAATAGGTGTATACGATGGGTAACGTGCCCCATTTTTATAAAACACTTCTAATAATTTAGCTTCTATCTCATATTCATATTTAGCAGTTTTGATAAATTTCATTGCCGCAATATGTGCTAAACTGCTTATTTCACATGTTTTTCTAATTAGAGAAATATCATGCTTGTCTTTAAATAAACGCATCTCAGCAACTAGATAATTTATGTCAATAATACAATGCGGGACAATAACACCTAGTTTTGGGGTGCGCCGTAATTTATTTAATGTTTCAATAATAATCTGATCATATTTATGCATACAACCAATCGTATAGTATAAATTAGCAGCCTTACTAGCTAGTTCCAGAATCTTATGCGGAAACTCAGAGATTGAGAATGTTTCATCAAAACCAAAGGCTTCACGACTATTGAGAACTCCATATCTAAAACCATCCCACATTTCACGATCTTTGTCTTTTTCTCGGCAAAATAATATACTTTTTTTAGTATAGGTATCAATAACTAAAACTGATTCTGGCTCTTCAAAGCCAGTTAAATAATAAAAATTACTATCATAACGATATTGATAAACTGAATCTTGATTACGTATTACCTCATCTGTTGTAGGAATAATAACAATGCCATCACCAATCGAATTCATTAATTTGTTCCTACGTTTGATATACACTTGTTTATTTATTATCATTCAGATCAATCCTTTTTTAAGTTACTGTGTGCCTTACGATATATATGTGACTTCATTTCAATAAAGAAACGAAAGAATGATACAGAACAAGTGCTTTGGGTACATCTGGATACGAAGAAATAGGCATAAATATTATTTGTTGCACCATTGTATTTTGTCAGTGTTCACAATTTCTAGAGCGACAATTTAATTAGGTATTGTTAATATAGTATAGATAATGAGCCATTCCATTTTAGCATTTTCTTACATTTACTGTAGCACTTGGCTTTACGTCGTAGCCTAGATAAAAAATGATTTTGCGTCAAGGCATAATTATAAACAATTCACTTAAAAATAGCAAATATTTCACATAACTTTTTGATTTATCTGTATATTTTCTCTTAAAGTGTTTAAGTTTAAGCCTGAGAATTGTTCAGTCAACTCATCACTAATAAATGTATCTGGGCAAACTTCTAATGTATTCAACTCACAGATTTTTTTAATGTTTTCTGGCAAATGCACATCCAGAAAATCTCTTACCATATCAACTTTATCTAGAAATTTCTTTGCAATTAAATCGTGTGGATTCTTTATCTTCTTCATACTAGTTATTTTAGCATGATTCGTTGCCTAAGCGCAATTATAAAAGTTAAAGTAGATAAAAATATTTTAATGTTTTAAAAATACTTTAACTTAAGTGGAATTAGAAATTAAAATTGCCAGTATAAAATCTGATTTATTAAAATGGCAAATTGGTGGTGGGATAACTGCTACTATTGTGATCTTAGGTGGTATGTTTACTATGCTTAAACTAATGCTTCATGTATAATACAGGCATCATATCGTCTTTAAAAGTTAAACTTTATTGAACTTCAAAATTTTAAAGGTTACTCGTTTGGCACCTTATTCATTTGCAATTAACATAGATAATGGGCGGAACAACCCATTATCTATAAAAGGTTTTTCAATTGGGAAATACGGTTGGGCCACAACTAATTATTGTATCTGTAGTCAATGCTTGACAATTATAATTATTAAATACTGGGGTTACAATATTTTTTAAATAGTTGTCAAAAAATTTCACAACATAAGTATTGATGCTCTTTGTAACTTCAAAACCTTTGCCTGTCCCCCATTCTGATCCTATGGTATTTCCTGCAAATATTATTTTATTCAAAGATTCAAATACAGGTAACATAGTTTGGTACACATCTAAGTCTTGCAATGTTTCATCATTTGAAAAACTACCATGAGTTGTGTACAATGGACCATACTGTGGAGGATCTACTAGTTCATTGACTGTTGGTGTTATACCCACTAAATAATTATCTTTAGCCAGTTGATAATGTGGTACATAATCTATTCTAGGTGAACCATATTTACCAGTCCAGTATCTAGTACCAGATAACATATGCATAAATGGTACATTAAACGATTCATAGCTTGGTTTTACATCGGTATCCATGGCAATTGCAGCATTAACTTTATATTGAGGTGCTGTGGATAAGACCTGTGCTACACCATTAGCTCCATCAGAATGTCCCATCATACCAATTCTACTGGTATCCATTATATTTGATAAACTCGAGTTAATTTTATTGATATAATTATATATATACTCAATATCTAATGAGCGCTGAGTGTGCACAGCATCATCATTACCCTCATATGTAACCATATGTCCATTTGGTAAAGCTGTATAGCCACTTAAAAATATACTATTTATAGCTACAACCACATAACCATGACTAACCAAATTGGTGATAATATTTTCATAATCTTGTACTGAATTACCGCTACCTGGACTAAATAGTACAACTGGAAATTGACCAATTGCTGTATTTACATTCTCTTGTGTAAAACTTCTAGTTGCTTCAAATTGAGTAAAATCTAATTTAGTTTCAGGTGCTGCGTAAGATGCATACATTTTAAAATTATATTCTGTGTTCAATATTAGTGGATTGTAATATGGCGAACCAAGTGCAGTTGATTCATTCGTTGGATAATATACTCGAACCATAATTTCTCTGCAATGGTTGGTATTTTCTAGACTAAAATCACTTTCATTTACTCCAGCTTTGTAAAATACATCTGGGCAACGTGAGTTATCTTGAAAATGTATATCTTTAAACCCAATACCATATTCACCCGTTGGTTTTGCTAAATAATTATTCTGCGGTTTATTTTGTTGAATATTTGAAACTTGTAGTTGATTGGTCGTAGTGTTTGTTGTTGAGCCTGTATTATTATTGCAACTGGCAAGAATAATGAATGATGTTATGATAAGTAATGATTTTATTATTTTAAATGACATATAGAACGTGAACCTTAATAAAAAATTTGAAGTTATTGTAAAATGATTAATTGTTTAGGAGTTTTAAATATTTTGTGCCAAGGCATAATTATAAACCATTCACTTAAAAATAGCAAATATTTCACATAACTTTTTGATTTATCTGTATATTTTCTCTTAAAGTGTTTAAATATAAGCAACAATAGTTCAATGCTTTGTTATATTCTTTTGTAGTTTCTTGATTTCTGCTAAAGTTAACCCAGTGGCTTTAGCTATAAAATCATATGTTGCATTTAATTCG
>CAITEL010000357.1 GCA_903891375.1 uncultured Neisseriaceae bacterium | reverse complement strand
TAGGCTGGGATCCAGCCATTGCCCTTATTAAATTTAAAGGACATAAATATCCTTAAATAAAATACCTGATAATATTTGTCTAGGTACTTACAATACTATGGTGAGTAAAAAATTGACAAAAACACTTTAGATTCAAAGCATAAATTGAGGTTACTAATTTTTTACTACATTGTCCAATCTAAAATAACCTTACCGCATCGTCCAGATTTCATTAATTCAAACCCTTTAATGTAGTCACTAACTGGTAGTCTGTGTGTAATTATTTCATTTACATCAAGTCCTGATTTTACTAAGGACGTCATTTTATACCAAGTTTCAAACATTTCTCTACCATACACACCTTTTAAGAGTAAGCTCTTAAACACAACCTTATCCCAGTCTAGTGCCACGTTTTTACCACTAATGCCGAGCATAGCGATTTTACCACCGTTTATCATTAGGTCAACCATAGCATGTATGGAAGCTTCAACTCCAGACATTTCTAGTCCAACATCAAAACCTTCTTCCATTTTTAAATCGTGCATGGAGTTCCGTAATTTAGTTTCAATCTCCATTGCATTTTTACAATCAGATACATTAATAGCAGCATCTGCACCCATCTTGGTGGCTAAATCTAGTCGATATGGATTGATGTCAGTAATTACCACATTTTTGGCACCAACTTTTTTACAAATAGCAACTGCCATGCAACCAATTGGGCCAGCCCCAGTGATTAAAACATCTTCACCGATTAAGTCAAATGATAATGCAGTATGAGTGGCATTACCAAATGGGTCCAGCATACTAGCTATATCATCAGAGATATATTCTGGGAGTTTAAATACATTAAATGCAGGAATTGCAAGGTATTCGGCAAATGCGCCTGGTCTATTTACCCCAACTCCGATAGTATTAGGGCATAAATGAAAATGTCCTGCTCTACAGTTTCGGCATGTTCCACATACAATATGGCCTTCACCAGAAACACGGTCTCCAATTGATAAATTATGCGTAACATTTTTGCCAATTTCTACTATTTCGCCAACAAATTCGTGTCCGACATGCATTGGGGTTGGGATGGTTTTTTGTGCCCAATCATCCCATTTATAGATATGCAAATCAGTTCCACAAATGGCGGTTTTCTTAATTTTAATTAAAACTTCATTATCTTTTATTTCTGGCTTGTTAACGTTTTCCATCCAAATTCCTGGTTCACGTTTAGCTTTAACTAGAGCTTTCATTGTACTCATCTTTAACCTTTATTAATAATATTTAACTGTTTGCCTACAGTTGTAAATGCCTCAATGGCTCGTTTAATTTGTGCTTCTGTATGTTTTGCAGACATTTGAGTTCTGATTCTAGCTTTACCTTTGGGGACAACAGGGAATGAAAATGGTATTACATAAATCCCGTGATTTAATAGTTCACTGGCAAACTCTACTGCAATTTTCTCATCATAAAGCATAACTGGGATAATTGAATGTTCTCCTGAAATTAAGTCAAATCCAGCTTTAGTAAGACCATCACGAAATAATTTTTTATTTATTTCTAATTGTTCACGTAGATTATTTGCGTTTTTAATTTTTGCAATAACCTTAAGAGTTGTTGCAGTAATTACAGGAGCTAACGAGTTAGAAAATAAATACGGACGTGCTTTATTGCGTAATAATTTAACTACGTTTGCTTTCCCTGTTATATAGCCACCAGAGGCACCACCAAGAGCTTTACCTAATGTGCTAGTCATTACATCAATTCTGCCCTCAACTCCACAAAATTCTGGTGTTCCACGGCCATTTTTACCAACAAATCCTGTTGCGTGTGAATCATCAACCATAACGATAGCATTATATTTGTCGGCTAAATCACATATTCCTTTTAGATTAGCAATTATACCATCCATAGAAAATACCCCATCGGTAGCTATCATTTTATAACGGGCACCATTTGTATCAGCTTCAATTAATTTAGCCTCAAGGTCAGCCATGTTATTATTTTTGTAACGGAAACGTTTTGCTTTGCATAATCTGATTCCATCAATGATAGAAGCATGATTAAGTTCATCAGATATTATAGCATCTTCCTCGCTTAATAAAGTTTCAAATACACCAGCATTAGCATCAAAACATGAGCTAAACAAAATGGTATCTTCAAAGCCTAAGAAATCACTTATAGCTTTTTCTAGGTCTTTATGTATTGTTTGCGTGCCACAAATAAAACGTACAGAGGCAACCCCGTATCCGTATGTATCTAATGCAGTTTTAGCCTCTTCTATCAGTTCTTTATCGTCGGCGAGTCCTAAATAATTATTGGCACAAAAATTCAATAATTCTTTGCCATTTTCTAATTTTATATTAGGTGCTTGTTTCGATTTTATGGGATATTCAGTTTTTAGTAGTTTATTATCGGTAATTGTTTGCAATTGATTATCTATATTTTCGTAGAATTTATTTTTCATGCCGTCTCCTTTTTACATGATTCGTTTATAAGCGATATTGTAGCATAACTAAGATATTTTGAAAGAGAAATACCACAATGTAACAAATAAAACTATGGTACTTTAACATTCAACCCATTTCTAGTTTTTATTTTCATGTAACCCCTTGCAAAGCCATAGTTATGCCCCATATTATAATTACAATAATATTTTAATATGAGGGCATACCAAATGGCAAATAACGTTGCAAATCCATCAATACCAGTCGAATTAACCGAATCCCAGT
>CAITEL010000356.1 GCA_903891375.1 uncultured Neisseriaceae bacterium | reverse complement strand
TTAGATCCAATATTACAATTACGTGCAGCAATTAGTTCTAATGAATGGAATACTAACTGGAAAAGCATAGTTACTAATGCAATTTCTATTCATTGATGGCGTCATGTATTACACTTCCATATTAATTTAAAGGGTACTTTTTTAACTGTTAAGACCTTTGCTCCATACTTAAAACAATCGACTAATGGCCGGATTATAATTATTTCATCCATCACGGGACCAATTACTGGGTATAAAGGATGGTCTCATTATGGGGCAAGCAAAGCTGGTCAATTAGGGTTTATGCGCAGTGTGGCACTTGAATTAGCACCATTTAACATTACAATTAATGCAGTACAACCTGGCAATATATTAACGAGCAGTTTAGAGTCTATGGGTAAAGAATATATTGAAAACATGTCAAAATCAATACCGCTTAAACGGTTAGGTAGCGTCTATGATATTGGCAATACAGTTTTATTTTTAGCAACAAAAGAAGCAGGGTTTATTACTGGGCAATCAATTGTAGTAGATGGTGGACAAATTATCCCAGAATCGCTTGATGCATTTTAAATTAAAAGGTATAACCTAGATGAATAATACGCAACAACACAAATTAAAACGTTCTATGGGCGTGTGGCAATTAACTGCTTTTGGTTTAAACTACATGATCCCAATTGCACCAGCCATAATTTTTGGTCTGATTTTAAAAGATTCAGGAGGAACTGTTGCCTTACCATATTTAATTGCTTGCATTGCAATGCTCTTTACAGCTAACAGTTATATGTTGATGGCACCTAAATATCCAACCGCTGGCTCTTTGTATACATATGTTAGTAAAACGATTAATCCACATTTGGGATTTATTGCCGGCTGGGTGTTATTACTTGATTATGTATTTATTCCTACCATCACATCTATGAGCGCAGTGGCTTTCTTATTGCAATTAGTCCATTTTGGCAATTTTTATCTATGGTTTATTATTTTCACAATTGGAGTTGGGGTTATCAACTTATTTAAAATTGATTTTGTAGCTAAATTAGGATTGATACTACTTGTTGCGGGAGAAATATTAATTTTTTATGGTTTTTTTATCTGGGCGAATGCCGTAGCTAATAAAAATATCGGGGGCGGACATTTATTAAGCGTTACGCCCTTTAATTTTAACTCTATATCTGGACTTAGTCAAGCAACATCTATCGCAGTATTAAGTTATCTGGGATTTGATGCGATAACCACACTTAGCGAAGAATCAATTGCACCACAACGAGATATCCCAAGAGCCATTTTATATTCGGTTTTAATTGGTGGATTTACCATGTTTTTAACTGGTTACATCGGAATGTTAGTAATTCCAAATTGGCATAATTTCATTAATAATGATAATTGGGTAAACACTACATTATTTTATGTGTCTAAAATAAGTGGTGGGAATATTTTTGCAGTATGCTATACCATCGGGTTTATAATTGCAATGGCAATTTTTAATATAGTTGCAACAACAGCATGCTCAAGACTATTATATGGCATGGGGCGAGACGAGGTGTTACCAAAACCAATATTTGCGCACATTAACAAAAAATTCCATACCCCTGACTATAATATTATCATTATTATAGTGTTACAATTGATCTTTGGGCTAAGTTTAAGTATACAACCCATTTCTAATTTTTATTTTCATGTAACCCCTTGCAAAGCCATAGTTATGCCCCATATTATAATTACAATAATATTTTAATATGAGGGCATACCAAATGGCAAATAACGTTGCAAATCCATCAATACCAGTCGAATTAACCGAATCCCAGT
>CAITEL010000355.1 GCA_903891375.1 uncultured Neisseriaceae bacterium | reverse complement strand
TCTTGTGCCACAAAATATCTTAGAATCTCGACACATTATTCTACGCAATGGCACTCACTTTAACTTAAACAATAACAGCGAATATATTATAAGCTTAATTCAAGATTTTATTAATAATGCATAAACAACACATACAAAATAATTTTAATAAAGTAGCACCAAACTACCTCACCAATACCAACATTCAGAAAATAACAGGATTAAATATAGCAAATCTAATAACTAAACAAAATATAAAATGTGACTCTGATTGTCGCATGCTTGATTTAGGTAGTGGACCTGGGAGTCTATTACATACGAACCTTACAATGTCTAACATGGTCTTGTATGATATAAGTATTGCTATGCTAAAACAAGGGATTAACCAGCAACAAAATAATAGGGTAGTTGGAGATGCAATAACCCTACCATTTGCCGACAATAGTTTTGATTATGTCATCTCTAACTTGATGCTACAATGGGTTATTGATAAAAACTTAGTATTTAATGAATTATATCGTATACTAAAACCACAAGGAAAAATCATACTCACGGTACTTGTGAAACCAAGTTTATGGCAATTACAACAAGTATGGCAAGAGATTGATGGTAACTCGCATACTCTAAATTTTATAACCGATGATGAATTAAAAAGTTTAGTGTTCCAAAATAATTTAACTATTACTGAAATAACAAATACAGAACACATTATGCAATTTAACTCATACAATAACATAATGAAACATTTTAAAAACTCAGGCACCAGTATAACAAAACAACATTCTAAGGGTTTATATACCAAAAACACAATAAACAAAGTGCATGAGTTATATAACACAAAATTTGGCCTAAATGGTTGTTTACCACTTAGCTATCATTACTTAGCTGTTGTAATGAATAAAGGACTATAATGAAAATCAATATAATTGGAACTGATACCGAAATTGGTAAAACATACGTAAGCTGTGCCTTATTAAACCATTTACAGAAAAAAGGATTTAAAGTAACTGGTATCAAACCTATCGCCAGTGGCAAATCTAATATTAATGATCTATGGGTAAACGAAGATGCGTATAATTTATGGCAATATAGTAATAGCGGATTATCCATTGAAGAGATTAATCCTATATGTTTTACACAAGCTATAGCCCCCCATATTGCTGCCGAATTAGAGCAGTTTAATTTAAATACGCAAACAGTAAACGACAAAAACCAATGCAGTATAAATAATAATGTAGCTGATGTAACTATTATTGAGGGTGTTGGTGGATTAATGACGCCACTAAACCACCAAGAAACTTACCTAGATTTACTTATACAATGGCAATACCCTGTTATACTTGTAATAGGTATGAAACTTGGTTGTTTAAATCATAGTTTATTAACTTATAACACACTAATTAGTAATAAAATTAATGTGCTCGGTTTTATCGTTAATCAAATTAATAAAAACATGCCTTACCAAACAGAAAATTTATCTTACCTGCAACAGAAACTACCAGCACCACTTATTGGATATTGTAGATACGGTGGTGAATTAGAGATAACACAAAACTTTAGCTACGTCTTTTAACAAAAAAACAAGTATCCTCTCCAAAAGGTAGGGTGACTGTGTCGCAATTGTTTTAGCTAATAAAATATTTTACCTGTGGGAATGACAATTTTAATAAATCGAGTAAAATCAATATGGTGTTCTAACCGCTACCACGACATTGTTCCGCCCGATAAAGCGTCATTAGAAGATAAACTATTAATAGCATTGAGCTATTGGCGAGAATATCGTACATATGCACACATTGGTGTTAGTTATGGCTACAGTGAATCACAGGTGTGTAGGCTTGTAAGGTGGTTCGAAGATATCTTAATAGCATCAGGTAGTTTTACTGTCGGTGGCAAAAAAGAGCTATTAACTATTGACAAAGAAAAAAGCCAATTGCTGACGTAATGTTGAATGCTATACATTAATATGGTATAATATTGGTAAATATAATATTTACTAGAATGAGAAAAACAACATGCAATTAACTGTGGATACCATTAGATGCTTACGAGCAGCTAAATTTACGGAAGAACAAGCAGAGGCAATAGTTAAAGTTTTTGAACAACAATCATACTATC
The DNA here is from genome assembly GCA_903891375.1 of uncultured Neisseriaceae bacterium. Classification (GTDB taxonomy): domain Bacteria; phylum Pseudomonadota; class Gammaproteobacteria; order Burkholderiales; family UBA11063; genus Aquella. The sequence continues at coordinate 8,403 of CAITEL010000355.1, read as the reverse complement.
AAGAACAAATTACTGAGAAATTCAATAAAGAAACTGCCGATAATAAAGCTGAAATTCTGTCACTTAAATCAAAAGAATTAGTCACAAGAGGTGATCTTAGTGAATCAACGCAAACACTTCAAAAACAAATTAGTGACGTAAAGTTAGAAATTGCTCGCACTACAATCCAGACATTAATTTGGATTGGCGTTAATACAGCATTTACACTTGGAATAATTGCAAAAGGTTTCCACTGGTGGTAATATACTCATCATATTTATTATGGTATTAGGCGAACATGCAAATTTCTATGACTCTCTAAAAAAACATATTAAATCTTAAAGTACCACAAAAAAATGTTAAAACACACTTGGTTACCAGCAAGCGCTCCAGAAACAATAAACCCACTAAATATCGTAAAAGCAACTGGTTCACATCTTATTTTAGATAATGGGCAAAAAATATATGATGGTATCTCTAGTTGGTGGTGTAAACCTCTCGGGCATTCACACCACATAGTTAAAGAGAGTATTAACCAACAATTAGAGAAATTTGAACATCATATCCCTGCAAATGCTTATAACTCCACAATTGAAGAATTGTCTTATCGTTTAACTAGTATGTATAACGCCATGGATAAAGTTATGTATGCCAGTGATGGAAGTTCTGCTATTGAAATCGCAATGAAGTTAAGTTATGAAACTCGTTTACTCAATGGCGAGACTAGTAGGACTAAATTTATTGCCCTTAACGGTGCTTATCATGGTGAAACAATCTTTACCTTATCTGTATGTGGTATTGATGGTTACAAAAAAGCATATGCACCTTTTTTATGTGACAATTACTTTATTGAGCAAATACCTTACGTATTATCCCGTCATGACCCATTATGGCAACAATATGATGAAACAAATAAATTAGAACAGCATATTGCAAGTATATCTCCTAATGTAACCGCATTGATTATTGAACCAATTGTACAAGGAGCTAACGGATTAAAAATAATTAGTAAAGATTTTCTCAATAAATTAATTAATATTGCCAGAAAATATGATATTCATGTAATTTGTGATGAAATTATGGTCGGTCTCGGACGACTTGGGTATTCTTGTGTAACTCGTGAAGTACTAGACTTTGAAGCAGAGTTTGTGTGTGTAGCCAAAAATCTCACTGCTGGTAGCATACCTATGAGCGCTGTCATAATAAATAAAAGTATTAGTGATGTATTTAGGTATAATAATAAAATATTTCCACACTCGCATACTCACAGCTGTAACGCACTTGCAGCTAACGTGGCTAACCATTATTTAGAATATATGAATACTACTAAATTAAATGATAATGTATTAACTGCTGAAACATCAATTCTACAATTATTTCAAGATTTACAGCTAAAATATAGCTTTATTAAAAATCCACGTGCAATTGGTGGTATTGGTGCTTGTGATTTAAATTTAAGTAACGACATTATTAATAGTATTTTTGTGCTAGGGATAGAAAATGGTATTTATCTACGCCCTATCGGTAATACTTTATATATTATGCCACCACTATATAATATTCAACATGATATGGATGAGATTAGTAGCAAAATCATCTGCGTACTTGAAAATATCCAATATACTTAGCACGGTCATCATTTAAAAGTCTTTAATTTCGCTCCTGATGTACTATCGTACACGGCGTCGCTCATTAAAAACCTCAAATTTCGAACGCACTAAGTAACAAAAATTATATTATTTTGCGAAATAAGGTACTACTCCATTTATCGGTGACATTATTATTTTATCTCCATTAACATTAAAATCACTTATTTTTAGTACTTGTAAATCAAATGGTTTTTCATATGTAGTAAAATACATAGTAATATTTTGTGGATCCCGTACCACTGTTGCAATAGTATAATCATATAATGTTTTTCCATGTTCGATAGAAGCAGCACTCCCTACAGGAATATCGAACTGATGCAATAAGTGAAACATTTGCATTATCCCCTCATTTAAACTTGGGGCAGGCACGGCCATTTTACTAAAAACCACCGCACGAACAAATCTAGATGGCGGAGTGAAGTCCCCAGGTAAACCAAATAATCCAGCACCTTGACCAAATGCCTGATATTTATCTCCATCCATTGTAATTGAATTTGGCGACATATTTGTTAATTTTATATAATTTCTTAAATTTGTTGACTGCCAAGCAAAATCTGGTGAATTAGTTAATACTCCCGTAGGATTATCATGCGCAAACAAACATTCTTTTAAAGGTTCAATTACTAGACTTTTACCCGTTTTATCATATACAATATAATGCATTGGCGGTATAAATGGCCACCCTTTGGGTATTGCATTTACAATTTTAATTTTTTTAATCCCCGCTTTTACCTCATCAATTGTTGCAAATTGACTAAGTAGCCAATTACTAAATTGAGTAGAAGATAAAGAATTTTCATTGTTCTTTTCTTTTTTATAATCTGTATACACAGCATATTCAGGAAAATAAAATACACCAACGGCTAGCCCTTTTTCATTAAGGCCGTCAGAAACATTGATATCACCATACATACCACCGCCGATAAAAGCATATTTACCTGTATATGTAAGCCCATTGGTTTTAGCATCTAATTGACTTACGAATTTATAATTACGTGGAGCAAATACTTTATTCAACATAATCGGAGCTGCAAATTCCACGGTGCGTCCATTGATGACATCTCCAGTTGCTGTTTTTATTTCCATTCCAGTGCACGCATTAGACGTATTAAATATTGTTAAACTGATTAATGCTGACATTAATGTTAATCTCTTCATACCAACTCTCCTAAATTAATTTATACGCAATACCAACCTAAGTGACCATGAGGATTATATCATAAAATAACCATTTTAGGAAGAATAAGCACTGCACAATGACAAATACTATTCATCTCTGCTATAATGACCCCGATTTACCAAATACTTAACAATTTAACTAAGTTAGGAGTAATTATACATGCAACAATTTGATAACCCATTAGGTACTGATGGTTTTGCTTTTCTAGAATTTGCAACTCAAAATAAACACACCCTCTACAACCATTTTAAAAATTTAGGTTTTACATTAGTTGGCTCTGCACCACAACATGATGTATCTGTATTTAAACAAGGTTGCATCACTTTTTTTGTTAATAATTCAAGCGACAACAAAGTAACACAATTTACAAAATCTCATGGTGACTCAACCTGTAGTATGGGATTTTATGTACAAAATCCTGAGTTTGCCCTAAAAGAAGCGGTAAGACGCGGTGCAACAGAATACAAAGCACAAAATGATAGTGTATGGTACGGTATACCAGCAATTGAAGGTATTGGGGGTACTGTTATTTATTTAGTTGATCATAGTGATTCTTTCTTAAATAGATTTAATACCACAAACACAATTTATAATGATTTCGGCTTAGAGTATCTAGACCATGTTACACATAATGTATATCGTGGCAATATGGTAAAATGGGCAGATTTTTATACCAATATATTTGGCTTTCGCCAAATAAGGTACTTTGACATCGATGGTAAAACAACTGGATTATTTAGTAAAGCAATGACTAGTGCTTGCGGAAAAATTAAAATCCCATTAAATGAATCTAAAGATGATAAATCACAAATTGAAGAGTTTTTGAAAGAATTTAACGGCGAGGGAATTCAACACATTGCCCTTACTAGTAAGGATATTTTTAGTTCAATTGCACAAATAAATAACAGTGGGGTTAAACTACTTGAGACACCTGATACTTATTATGAATTAATTGATAGCAGATTACCTAACCATAATGAAGATGTTGAACATTTAAAAAAATTTGGCATTCTAATTGATGGCACCACTTCACCTCAACGTAAACTCTTATTACAAATATTTACACAAAACCTCCTCGGACCAGTATTTTTTGAAGTGATTCAACGTAAAGGAGATGAGGGATTTGGCGAAGGTAACTTCAAAGCTTTATTTGATTCAATAGAGTTAGACCAAGTACGCCGTGGCGTTATTTAAAAAAGGAATATATTTTGCTATTATATGATTATTTACGTTCTTCTGCCGCTACCAGAGTGCGCATTGGCTTAAATTATAAAGAACTGGATTATACAAAAACTGATATAAATTTATTGAATAATGTTCAACAAAGTGACGATTATCTTAGCGTTAGTCATTCTGGACTGATTCCAACTCTTGATGATAATGGTAACTTGATTCATCAATCATTAGCTATTTTAGAGTATCTGGATGAACAATATAAATCTAAGCCAATTCTACCTACAGATAATATAGCACGGGCTTATGTACGTGGATTAGCATTAAGTGTTGCTTGTGATATTCATCCGTTAAATAACCTTAGAGTACTTAACTATTTAACCAAAAACTTACAGCAAAGTGACGAAGAAAAAAACAAATGGTACCAACATTGGATTGAACTAGGATTAACTGGCTTAGAAAAAACAATTTCTAATAGTAAAAATTATACAGGTACATATTGCTATAAAGATATGTTTAGTCTTGCTGATATTTGTTTGATTCCACAATTAATTAACGCTCGACGCTTTAATTGTAATTTGGAGAATTACCCAACATTAATTGCCATCGATAAGGAATGCATGAAACTAGAAACTGTACTAAAAGCATTACCCAGTAACCAATAACATTTGGAGTATATTTAAATGAGTACATTATTTGAACATGGAAATAAACACATTAAAGAAACTAAGCCGTATCAGGCTGGAACTCCCATAGAAGAAGTGGCTCGACAACTTGGAATTAGCGACATAATTAAACTTGCCAGTAATGAAAATCCCCTAGGACCTAGTCCTAAAGCCATATATGCCGCTAAAAAATCTATTACCTCTGTAAATATTTACCCTGATGCTAATTATACACGATTACGTACAGCTATTGCCAACTACAACAATGTTGATATTAATAACATCACCGTTGGTAATGGCTCAGAAAACTGCATTGAATGTCTAAACAAGGCATTTCTTAATGCAAATAATAATGTGATAGTCGATCAATATTGCTTTGCCACTATACGTATTTTGAATAAAGCTTATGGTGCCAGAGAAATCATCATCCCTTCACTTAACTATAAACTCGACATTGATGCGGTAATTAAACAAATCAATGCTGAGACACGAATGATATATGTAGTAAACCCAAATAATCCAACTGGCACATTCACCACACAAAATGAATTAGTTAATTTATTAGAAAATACGCCTAAAAATATTATTGTGGTGATTGATGAAGCATACCATGAATATGCTGATAATAAAGAATACCCCCATACAGTAGAGTTACAAAAAAAATACCCGAATATTGTAATCTCTCGGACATTTTCTAAAGTGTTTGGTCTTGCTGGTATGCGATTAGGTTATTTAATCACCTCGCCAGAAATAGCCGATTTACTCCACCGTTCACGTTTACCATTTAATGTAAACAACTACGCCGTAGAAGCTGGTATCGCAGCTCTTGAGGACCATGTTTTTATTGAAAGAACAAAATTACTCAATAAAGAAGGAATGGAGCAACTAACAACCGCATACACAAAAGCGAATATTACGTTTATTCCATCAGTGGCTAATTTTATTACCATTGATACAAAACAAGATGCAACTAGTGTATATAACAAATTACTCCATAAAGGTATAATTGTGCGCCCACTAGTACCATACGGATTACCCCAACATTTACGAATTACTATTGGAACAAAAAAACAAAATGAACGATTAATTAACTCTTTAAATGAGGTGCTAAATGCTTAAATATTTATCTGGATTTGGAAATCATTTCGTAAGCGAAGCCATCAACGGTAGTTTACCTAAAGGATGTAATTCACCACAAAAACCGCCACGTGGTTTATATGCTGAACAAATAAATGGTAGTGCTTTCACTATGCCACGTCACAGCAATCAACGAAGTTGGGTCTATCGAATTCAACCATCGGTTATGCATAGTGACTTCACACCTTATACTAGCAAAACATCATTTATAGGTTCACCATTTGATAATAATTGTCCGCCAAACCAACTACGATGGAACCACCTAGGTCTACCAAGCATACCTACCGATTTTATTAATGGAATAAAGACCATGGTTGGTCAAGGAAATACCTCTAATTTATCTGGCGGAGCAGTTCATATCTATTCTGCCAATAAATCAATGGATTCATATTTCTATAACGCCGACGCCGAAATGTTAATTATCCCACAAAGTGGAAGATTGTTATTAAAAACAGAATTAGGTAAAATAGACGTATCACCACTTGAAATTGCCGTTATACCTCGTGGAATTAAATTTCAAGTACTTCTAATTGATAGTGAAGCCTATGGATATGTTTGTGAGAATTATGGCGTACCATTTAAATTACCAGATCTAGGACCTATCGGCTCAAATGCACTAGCTAACCCACGTGATTTTTTGACTCCTGTTGCAGCCTTTGAAAATATTGCTGGTGATTTTAAATTAATCTGTAAATTTGAAGGAAATCTTTGGCAAGCTAACCTCACGCATAGCCCACTTAATGCTGTTGCTTGGCATGGTAATTACGCACCATATAAATATGACTTACGTTTATTTAATACTATTGGTACCATTAGCTTTGACCACCCTGACCCTAGTATATTTACTGTACTTACTTCTCCGTCTGCTGTATCAGGACTTGCTAATATTGACTTTGTAATCTTTCCACCACGCTGGATGGTAGCAGAAGATACGTTTAGACCTCCGTGGTATCACCGTAATTTAATGAGTGAATTCATGGGATTGATTACTGGTAAATACGATGCTAAACCAGATGGTTTTGTTCCAGGTGGCGCAAGCTTACATAACCGCATGAGTGCCCATGGTCCCGATAACAATGCGCACTCTAAAGGTAGCACTAAAGAGCTAAAACCAGAGTTTATTGATAATACTATGGCCTTTATGCTTGAATCATCTCAAGTATGGCGACCAACTGAGTTTGCATTAAATACCGATAAGTTACAAAAAAATTATATGGCATGTTGGCAGAATTTACCGAATATGTTCGAGCAACACGTGGAATAATTCTTTAAATAACCCTAGCATTTTTGGATAATGAAAATTTGCGCTACGACCTTAGGTGAAACTGGCGACCTTTTCTAATCTAGTATCACATTGCACTCTAAAATATGGTATAATGATAGAATTGCTCGTTTATTTTTTTACAGGTAATCTATGGCTAAGAAATTATTTATCAAAACATTTGGTTGTCAAATGAATGAATATGATTCAGATAAAATGGCAGATGTTTTGAATCAATTTGAAGGGTATGAAAAAACCAGCACACCTGATGATGCTGACATAATACTGTTTAACACATGTTCAATCCGTGAAAAAGCCCAAGAAAAAGTATTCTCTGACCTAGGACGTGTTAGGCATATTAAAGAACAAAATCCTAATGTAATTATTGGGGTTGGTGGTTGTGTTGCCTCACAAGAAGGTGCAACTATTATTAAACGTGCACCGTACGTTGATATCGTATTTGGCCCACAAACCCTACACCGTATCCCCGAATTAATTAATCAAAAACGTAGCTCAGGTAAATCACAAATTGACATTAGTTTCCCTGAAATAGAAAAATTTGATAATTTACCGCCAGCTAGAGTTGATGGTGTGATGGCATATGTATCAATTATGGAAGGATGCTCCAAATATTGCTCTTATTGTGTTGTACCATACACTCGTGGCGAAGAGATTTCACGACCATTTGAAGATGTGCTAACTGAAGTAGTTAGCGTTACCATGCAGGGGGTTAAAGAGGTTCATCTGCTAGGACAAAATGTAAACGCTTATCGTGGATTGATGGCTAATGGTGAGATTGCTGATTTTGCTATGTTACTTGAATATGTTCATGAAATTCCTGGCGTAGAGCGGATTCGTTTCACCACTTCTCATCCAAATGAAATGAATCAAAGAATTATCGATTGTTATAAAACATTACCAAAACTCGTATCACACCTACATTTACCTGTTCAAAGTGGTTCAGATAGAATACTTGCTGCTATGAAACGTGGATATACCACCCTTGAATATAAATCAATAATTCGTAAAATACGCAAAAACAGACCAAATGTTTCGTTTTCATCAGATTTTATTGTTGGCTTTCCTGGGGAAACCGATGCTGACCACACAAAAACCATGCAATTAATTGAAGAAATTGGTTTTGATACTAGCTTTAGCTTTGTATTTTCTCCACGACCAGGGACTCCTGCGTCAGAAATTCAAGACAACACCCCAATAGAAGTTAAAACCAAACGACTTAAACAATTACAAACCAGTATCGAGGAAATAGCTAAAGGAATTAGCAAAAACATGATTGGAACTATACAAAAAGTTCTGGTTGAGGGTAAATCTAAAAAAGATAGTAATGAGTTAAGTGGA
>CAITEL010000354.1 GCA_903891375.1 uncultured Neisseriaceae bacterium | reverse complement strand
TGCTACAACGTAGTTCAAGCACATTGCCCATACTATCTTTTATAACTTCGTCACATTTCATTACGTAACTATGTCGTAGGCGAACCTCTCCATGTAAAGTTAGCCTTTGCCAACCTTGGATTGCTTCTAACATAAAATCATCACGTTCAATATAAATTTCACGAGTCAACTCGACTAATCGTTCACCTAACTCTGGTCGTTGTGGATGAAATACCGCACTTCTACTTGGTTCTGAGGCAAAATTAGTTATTACTATTTTTAATGGGTTTAAAACTGCCATCATTCGTGGCGCCACATGTTCTAGTTCATCACGTACTGATGCCTCTAATAATGCAACATCAACGATATTTGGGGACTTAGATATACCGCAACGTTTAGCAAATAAGCGAATACCACTACTGGTATAACCACGCCGTCGCATGCCAGATATTGTTGGCATACGAGGATCATCCCAGCCATTTACCAAAGACTCTGTAACTAGTTGGTTAAGTTTGCGCTTACTAGTAACTGTGTATTGTAACTCCAAGCGTGAAAACTCAATTTGGCGAGGATGGTTCAGAACTAAACCAGCCTCATGTAGGTGTGACACAACCCAATCATATAATGGTCGATGGTCTTCAAACTCCAAAGTACAGCAAGAATGGGTAATACCCTCTAATGCATCCGAAATACAATGAGTATAATCGTACATTGGATAGATACACCATTTATCTCGTGTTCTAATATGGTACGCACGTTTAATCCTATAAATAACAGGGTCTCGTAGATTGATATTTGGTGAGTTCATATCAATTTTTAGTCGGAGTGTCTTAGTACCGTCTGAAAATTTACCTTCACGCATTTGTGTAAATAACAGAGTATTTTCTTCAATACTCCGCTCACGGTAAGGACTATTTTTACCTGAGGTGTTAAACGAACCACGATATTCACGCATTTCATCTAGCGTCAAATCACAGACATACGCTAAATTTTTCTGAATAAAAAACATAGCAAACTCAAAAAGTTTATCAAAATAATCTGAAGCATGCTTAATCTCACCAGCCCAACTAAAGCCAAGCCATCTAATGCTTTCCTCAATGCTCTTTGCATATTCTTCTGATTCTTTTTCTGGATTAGTATCATCAAAACGCAAATTACATTGCCCATGAAATTCACTAGCCAAACCAAAATTTAAACAAATCGATTTAGCATGTCCTATATGTAAATATCCATTTGGCTCTGGTGGAAAACGTGTAATTATATTTTTATGTTTTCCTGTTTTTAAATCTTCTTCAATAATATTTTTAATAAAATTACTGCTATTTACTTCTGTAACATTTTCTAACATTTATTGTTGTTCCTTATTTATATCTACCCTCGTGGTAAACAATATACCATCCATATGATCTATTTCGTGTTGCATAACTCTTGCAAAAAAGCCATCATTCTCACCGATAATCTGTTGCCCTGCTTCATCAAAATATTTATACTTAATATGTTTGGGACGACGCACAATTCCTCTAGTATCAGGAACCGATAAACACCCCTCATTATACTCTGAAATCTCATCCCCCACAACACTAAATTCTGGATTTATAAGCACCGTTAACGGACAATTACCGATTTCTGCATAACGTGGGTTATCTACGTAATACTCAATCAGTGCTATACGTTTTTTCACCCCAATTTGAATCGCCGAAATACCAACACCGTTTGTTTCACGCATACTATCTCGCAGATTATTAATTAATTCCTTTAATTCTTTTGAATTAAACTCATGTGATTTTACCTCCATACTCTTCTCTAAGAGTAATTTATCCCCAATATGCAATATATCTTTAATCATTTATTTATATATACCACTTTAAAACATAATGTGTTAAAATAATTATTGTAACATGTTATAATTAAGTACTCGTAACAATATTTAAAAAACATAGAAAATTTATGAAAATAGCTTTTATTTCTGATCTGCATCTATCACCAAATACCTTTGATAGCAATCAATTATTTTACTCGCTTATGCAACGCTTTGAAAAAGAACTTGATGCCTTATATATACTTGGTGACTTCTTTGACTATTGGATTGGCGATGATGATAATAATGTGTTTATCTCAGAGATTAAAAGCAGTTTTAAAAACTTTACTAAAATAAAGCCATTATACTTTATCAGAGGAAACCATGATTTTGGTTTAGGTAAAAGATTTGCTAAAGAAACTGGAATCACGTTACTTAATGATTGTAGCATATTAAACATTGAAAGTAACAGGATACTGTTAAGCCATGGTGATATGTTCTGCACTTTAGACACTGGATATCTCCGATTTAAGAAGATTATTCAAAACCCACTGGTAATGTTTCTACTTAGAAAAATACCACTTAAATGGCGTTATAAACTGAAAGATAAACTAGAAAGTAAATCCAATACAGCCTACGATCCACTTCGACAACATATTTATAAAGTAGTAGACGCATCCGTAGTTAAAACCGCAGATAAATATAATGCCAACATTGTGATTCACGGCCATACACACGATCCAGCACATTACAAAATAAAACTTGAAAATGGTAAAGAGTTATCACGAATTGAAATACCCGATTGGGTTGACCATAAAGCTGGAGGGTATGTATTACTCGACGGGGAAAATATTACAATACATTTAAAATAAGGTGTACATGCAACAAAATGAGTAAAATTTCTTCAATTAATTCGGCAACTAGAAGCGCCGAGATAAGTTCAACCGTTGGGTCAAGCCATACCCCTGCAATGGGTGGAGTAACGTTTCAAGAAAAATTTAACTTCCCAGATATACAGCTAAAAGAACGTTCAAAAACCGATGCCATACCAGAGGAACGCCTAAACTACGACACTTTCGTAAAACTCTTTGTTGAAATACTACAATCTGGAGTGGATATAGTACCCACATTGCCTAAAGATCATGGTGAATATATTGTAGAAGCATCATTCAAACAATCTACCAGCAAGAATAAACACCATACTATTCATGCTCCGCTACGTGGAGTACGAGAAACTTTAGTTGCACCGCATATGCTGGCGATAAATAAAAACCTGAGCTACACTGTAGAACGATATGTTGAACCAATATTTTTAGCCTCAACAGACGAAGATATACTCCGCTTAATAGTAGTGATTGGGCATGAATTTGGTCATTATTTGTCTTTTATTCGGGGCAACCACGACAATGATCTTAAAGTTGGTTTGTATTTACTCAACTCAAAACAAGCCCGTGCCGAAGTGGCCAAGTTTACTTGGCTAGTATTTCGAGAAGAAAGTACAGCATGGCGATACGCCGAAGAAGTGTTACATCGCGGAAAATTTGACTTATGGCATGAATTTAATCAAGTCAAGTTTAATAGCCTACAGATATATTTTAAAACCCTTAAACTCGAAAAAGCCAGCCTAGACGTATATTTTAAACTATCACTACTAGGCGACGATTTCTTAAAAAGTTGTAATTCAGAATTATTTAAAACTGGGCAGGTGTCCGCCAGTGCTAGTAAATAATACTTCTACAATTTATTTGGCTTTTTAGCAAATATACTTAGGAGTACTAGCACACCTATAATCAAATAGCCCAAAGATAGCTCTAACGGTATTTTACACACGTTGTGTGGTAATTCACTCGGTAGATACACTTGTCCAGTTATAAATACTGAATGTATCACACCAAAATATGACAAAATAGACAAAACAACACAGCACACAAAACTCTTTATATATTTGTGATCAATCGCAAAGCTTAAAAATGCTCCCCACAAAATTCCCGTAATAATAAATCCATTACCCATCATTACTATCGCCAAATGGTCACTTATTGTTGGCATAACGTTATTAAACATGTCTGCTTGGAGTTTATCAACGCTAATTAATGAGCCATCCGTTATTTTGATTTGTAACAATCTCGCAATTGATGGAAAAAAAGAAAATAAAATTGGCGTAATATACTTTTTATCACAATGCACAAAACCTTGCATCATGATTTCAAAAGCAACAAATAATAAAATTGAGGCAACCGCAGCTTCAGGAACCAAATGAACTAGAAATCCAACTAAACCAAATATACCACCAATACCTACAACAATGATGTTGATAATTAAAAAACCAGCTCTCGCATCTAATTTTTTATAAGCTGGAAACCCAGCATATGGAGTTGTCTGTGACACACCACCACAAAGTGATGATGCTATTGTAGCAATAGCATCAACTATAACCAAACTTCTTACGTTATAGTTTTCTCCAACACAAGCTGAACTCTCAGCAACAGACATAGTACCAAACACTACCAACAAAGCAAATGGGATAATTAAAGGAATATTTTTAATGATAAGTGGCGCTACACTTAAAAATCCAAAACTTGGCATAGGCAAGATAAAGCCAATATGTTTTGATAAATCGGATAAATCAGGTATTGGACCACTTAAACCAAGTGGCATTACAACATAATATACTATGGTACCAAAAACTATTGCTGCAGGAATTCCTGAAATATTAAACGGCAAACGAACTTTAGCGAACATTGTTAACAGCATAATACCTAAAGCCGTTAAACCCACTACTGGCATTTGTATGATTGAGACTAGCGGTATAAAGCCAATTAAAGCAATCGCCACACCACCAATAGCCCCCAGCAATGCCGCTTGTGGAATACATTCTTTAATTTTTTTTGCAAATACACTACAAAATAACTTGATTAAGCCTAAGGCAAAAATACATCCAGTACCAACATGCCAAGCCAAAATCCCCGCCTCATAATCTAACATCCCTTGTTGTTTAGCAACACTAAATGCAGGCCCTATAACGCAGACAACAAAGCCAATTGCTGATGGCGCATCTAAACCAAAAGGTAACGCTGTGACATTCCTACCCTCACGTTTCGCCAGCCTAAAACCTAGCCACAAACACAGAATATTACCGATTAATACCCCAAATACAGTACCTGGTATCATTCTAGTTAAGATGATCTCTATAGGGAATTTGTAACCAAATTGAAGAATTAAAGAAATAAATGTGAGTATTGTTAAATTATCGAAAATGATTGTTGCTGCAGCACCTATATCACCAGTTGATAGCCATTTATACTTGAAATTTGCTGAATTCAAAATATGCACCCCTAACACCATATAATTTATAAGGGGATAAGTATACCATTTTATGCATTTATTGATTATAAATTTTTGGGCATTGTGATATATAATATAGCTAATATGATATAATAACGTTATGAGGGCTTAACTAATCAGCAGTAATAAATACAAACTATACTTAGCACTGGCACAAATTGAGGTTTTTGATGAGCGACGCCGTGTGACTCTCGTACATCAGGAGCGAAAGCGGAAAGCTCAATACATGCCCGTATTAAGTATACTTACATGCTTTACTAAAGGGGTACATACATAGTGTTTAATCAACCACAACCACGGGGTTTTTCTATATTTTTTCTCACAGAAATGTGGGAGCGGTATGGTTTCTACGTAATTCAGACTCTACTGATTTTTTATTTAATTGATTTTTTAAAATTAGATGATAAATCCAGTTACGTAATTGTTGGGTCTTTTACTTCATTAGCTTATATTAATAGCCTATTTGGTGGAGCTATCGCCGATAAATTTATTGGTAGTAGTCGCGGGATAATAGCTGGCGGAATATTACTTTGCTGTGGATACTTTATT
>CAITEL010000353.1 GCA_903891375.1 uncultured Neisseriaceae bacterium | reverse complement strand
ATTTGCTCAGGTTTTAGAGTAACTAAAGGCGTAAGTTCTGTCATTGGCACACTTTTAGTATCCCCTGCTAGTTTGATTGAATCTAAGTGATATTGTTCACCCTCTAACATATTTATCGTAATATACACTGATTTTTTATCTGGAGACAACTGCACCTGAATTGAATCAACTTTAAAATTAATATAGCCTTGATTTAAATAGAAAGCTTTGATTTTTTCAATATCGCCAGATAGTTTATCATTTGAATATTGGTTATCTTTATACCACCAACTAAATAATCCACCTGTATTTAAAAACATAAGTTTTTGTAATTGACTCTGTGAAAAAGATTTATTGCCAACAAACTCAATATTTGCTATTTTAGCATTAACCCCTTCACTTATCGCAATATTTACCGCAACACGGTTTCGCTCTAACGGAATCACTTGCGCGTCAATCTTAACTGAATATAAACCTCGATTATAATATTCTGACTTTAAACTTAAAATAGCCTCATCTAAAATACTTTTATCAAAGATGCGCCCACTCATTAAACCATTATCATTTAAAGCTTTTACTAGTTTATCGTGGTCAAAAGCATGATCCCCAGTAATCCCAAGTTCAGAAATTATTGGGCGCTCTATCACATCAACAATAAGAGTATCACCAGTTTCTTCAAGGCGTACATCATTAAAAAAACCTGTGGCATATAATTTTTGAATTATTTCATCAGCTTTTTTATCAGTTAACATTTCTCCAGCTTTAACTGGCATATAACTAAATACCGAACCAATTTCAATTCGCTGTAATCCATTAACCCGAATATTTTTAATAATAAAAGGTTCAAATGCATGAGCTTGGAGTACTGCACTAGTAATACCTAATGCTATGAATACTTTTTTAATTTTTTTTATTTTATTCATCATCTCTTATAAACGCAAAATATCATTGAAAATAACTAACGCACTTATCCCTAAAATCAATATAAAACCTACTTTAAATATTAACATTTGAACATTATGCGGAACCTCTCGGCCAATTATCCACTCAACAGCATAGATAACTACATGACCGCCATCTAATACAGGAATAGGCAGTAGGTTCATAACCCCTAGACCAATACTCATTAGCGCTAAAAAATCAACAAACCTTTTAAATCCATCATGCATTGCTTTTGAACCAGCTGTGGCAATGGCAATTGGCCCCCCAAGGTTTTTAACTGACATTTTACCTTCTACCATGCTTTTTAACACAGATAAATTTAATACAATGTTTGAATAACATGACTGAAATGCATAATTAATTGAATCTATGTAACCATATTTTTTAATAAAACTATTTTTCTCTATTTGATTTTCGTCTAAACTTGGCATTATACCTAGTTTTCCTATATCCTCGCCATCGTAATTTATAAACTCTGGACGGACTTTAATTAAGTGTTCTACATTATTTCTTAGAATTAACAAGTCAATATTTTTTTGTGGTGAATTTTTGATGATTTCTGATATAATAAACCAATTATGCGTTTTTAACCCATTAATGGCAATGATCTCATCATTAACTCGTAAACCAGCTTGTTCAGCTTTACTCTTTGGCTCTATATACGCTATTTTTGATAAGTAACTAAACGGATAAACACCTAAAGTTTCAAAATATACATTATTATTAAAATGTTGTTTAGCTTTTATTATATCTAATGTTACACTGTAAGTTTTATTAGTACTTTCCGTATAATCTAAATTGACTACACCACTTTTTTTTATGGCTTGGTTAAATAGTGTGTCAGCATCATACCAAGTTAATACTTTCTTACCATTTATTGAATTAATTATTGCATTTGCAGGCAACTCAATTTTATTTATAACTGCTAGTTTAGGATTTACGCTAGCTATTACTGGTTTTAACGCAGAAACACCATAAATAGCTAATATATAATAAACTAACACAGCAAATATAAAATTAAATAAAGGTCCCGCTCCCGCAATTAGAATTTTCTGATACGGTGGTTTATTATTAAATGCCTGTGATTGTAACTCCACAGGAACATCACTTTCACGTTCATCAAGCATACGGACATAACCACCCAATGGAATACAACCTATACTCCAATCGTTATGCTTACCTTTTACTGTAAGCAATTTTGGCCCAAAGCCAATAGCAAATGTTAAAACTTTAACCCCAAATAATCTAGCCACAAAATAATGACCAAACTCATGCACAATGACTAAAACGCCAATTGTAACCAAAAACGCTATTATTGCCAATTAATTATACTCTTCCAAAATTTCTTTCATTTTTTGCATTGCTTTTACTTCAATTTGCCGAATACGTTCCGCAGAAACTCCATATTTAGTAGCTAATTCTGTTAATGTTTTTTGCTCTGCCTCATCTGCAAGCCATCTTGAGCTTATTATATCACGACTACGATCATCTAACAACCCTAAAGCCTCTTCAATACCTACCGTATGTAGTTTATCCATTGCTTTATTTTCAATTAATTGCTCAGGTGTACGCTCTTCATCTTCTAACCAATCGGCAGGTGAGAAACCATCCTTATCATCAGATAACAAGCCAACATCACTACCAGTCAAGCGCATATTCATGTCTACAATTTCATTGCGTGAGACATCTAATTCGGTAGCTAAACTTTCAGCCTCTTCTTCAGATAGATTACCAATATCTTGCCGATGCGAACGTAAGTTAAAAAATAATTTACGTTGACTCTTAGTAGTTACAGTCCTAACAATACGCCAATTTTTAACTACATACTCATTAATTTCGGCACGAATCCAATACATCGCAAAAGTAACCAACCTAACATCTTTTGTAGGATCAAAACGTTTAACAGCTTTCATTAAACCAATCGTACCTTCTTGAATAATATCAGCCAATGGTAACCCATAGCCAGTATAATTACGTGAAATTGATACCACTAGTCTTAAATGAGATAAAACCAAGTACCTAGCGGCTTCAATATCTTCATCTTTTTGCCATTTTTCAGCCAGAGCATACTCTTCCACTTGCGTTAAAAGAGGAATACTATTTACAAATCTAATATACTCTTCTAAACTGCCATGAGACACTACTGGTAAATTGGCATTTACAAATTGTTCTGTAGTTTGTACTAATTTATCCATGATATTTATTACGCACCATTACGTTCCAACAAGTGAAATTTTTCTTTAACTTTAGTCCATTCATCCGCATCTGCTGGTGCATCTTTTTTTGCCGTGATAGGTGTCCAATTTGCATGCTTAGATAAGCTAGCATTTATTTCTATAAAATGTTTTTGCTCTTCTGGAACCTCGTCTTCAGGATATATCGCCTCAACTGGACACTCCGCCACACACAAAGTACAATCTATACATTCGTCTGGATCAATTACTAAGAAATTTGGCCCTTCACGGAAACAATCCACAGGACAAACATCTACACAATCCGTGTATTTACACTTAATACACGATTCCGTTATTATATATGCCATTACTATTTAAACCTATAAAAAATAAAAAATCTAGCAATAACTCCTATGCACAATTTTAACTAAATATTTTGGTGGCACCGTGTATTAAATATACATTAGCCACAAAAATATGACGATAAAATTAATGCAGAGGAATTATTGACGTTCGAGAGCTAAAGCAACCCCCATGCCCCCACCTATACACAATGTAGCCAACCCTTTTTTTGCATTTCTTTCATTCATTTCATGTATCAATGATACTAGAATTCTACACCCAGAAGCACCAATTGGATGCCCAATGGCAATAGCACCACCATTTACGTTTACTTTGTTAACATCCCATCCAAGTTCGTTATTAACTGCCACAGCCTGTGCTGAAAATGCTTCATTCGCCTCAATTAAATCTAAATCTTTTATTTCCCACCCAGCTTTAGCTAGAGTTAATCTAGTAGCTGATACTGGCCCCATACCCATAATTTCAGGCTCCAACCCTGCCGAAGCATATGCTTTAATATAAGCTAACGGTTGTAACCCTAAACTTTTAGCTTTTTCATCCGTCATTAACATAACAGCAGCTGCACCATCGTTGATTCCTGAGGCATTTCCTGCAGTAACTGTACCATCTTTTTTAAATGCTGAGCGTAGTTTGGCTAACGAGTCCATTGTAACGCCAGATTTAATAAATTCATCTTTAGCAAATAAAATTGGTTCACCTTTTTTTTGTGGTATTAAAACTGGTACTATTTCTTTATCAAATTTACCCTTACGTGAAGATTCTTCCGCCTTATTTTGCGATTTAACTGCAAATTCATCTTGTGCACTTCTGGAAATATTGTATTTTTCTGCAATGTTCTCCGCAGTAACTCCCATATGATAATTATTATAAATATCAGTCAATCCATCAAATACCATAGAATCAACTAATGGTGTATTGCCCATCTTTATACCATCACGCATACCATACAATAAATGTGGAGATAATGACATATTTTCTTGTCCACCAACTATAACGATTTCTGCATCTCCGCTTTTAATTGCCTGCACTCCTAAATGTACTGCTTTTAAGCCTGAACCACATACTTGGTTAATAGTCAACGCTGGAACTTCTTTAGGTAAGCCTGCTTTTAATGCTGCCTGACGAGCTGGATTTTGCCCATTACCTGCAGTTAACACTTGCCCCATAATGACTTCAGAAATATCTGCTGGGTTTACTTTTGTCTCATCTAAAAGAGCTTTTATCACGATACTGCCTAGTTCTGGCGCAGATAATTTCGCCAAAGAACCACCAAAGCTACCAACTGCCGTACGCTTAGCAGCAACGATTACTATGTTTTTATTCATATTAATTTAACCTTAAAAATTATTTATATTGTTTCTACTTCAAGTATATTTAATGATTTTGCTCGCACATTCTCACCTGGAGCATCATAAAGTGGCTTATATTTTGCTTTTGCTGATTGTGACTTTGGTTTTTTCCTCTCACCAGAATACTGAATTAACCACGTGCTATAATCTTTCCACCAACTGCCAGGCATCTCAGTAGCGTTTTTAAACCAATCCTCTGGTGTTGTAGCAATATTTTCATTGACCCAATAGTTTCGTTTATCTTGACTAACTGGATTGATAACTCCAGCAGTGTGACCTGACGCACCTAAAACAAAACGCACATTTTCTTTTACATAATTTAAAGTTTTATATGCGGAATGCCATGGCACGATATGATCTTTTTGTGCCGCAAACAAATATAACGGACAATTAAGTTTAGAAACATCCATTAATACATTACATATATGTAAATTCCCCTTAACCAACTCATTATGTAAATACAAACGCTTTAATAAGAATGAATGCATTAAAACTGGTAAATCAACTGTATCATTATTCCAAAATAAAATATCAAATGGCTGGGGGGTCTTACCCAATAGATAATTATTCACCCAATAATTCCAAATTAATTCATTGGCCCGTAATGCCGAAAATGTTTGAGAGATAGTCCTACCAGACATAACACCTCCAGCATGCGTTTTAGCCTCTTTAAGCTCCATTAAATCTTTATCAATAAAAAATTTAATATCACCTGGATCTGAATGATCTAACATCGTTGTAATATGTGTCATAGAGTTAATCCAATCTACCCCACGGCTTTGTAGCACCAAATATGCTGTTGTAAGTATTATGCCACCTATACAATAACCCAAGGTGTTAATTTTATCTGTTTTTGTGGATTCTCTTACAACTTCTATTGCTTTTACCATACCTAATTCGACATATTCTTCCCAACGGAATTGACTCATTGATTTATCAGCTGATTTCCATGAAACTAAAAATACATCATACCCTTGATCAACAAGATATTTAACCAATGAACTTTTTTCTTGTAAATCTAGAATATAATACTTATTAATACACGGTGGTACCACCAATAATGGAATAGTATACACAGTATCTGTTTGTGGTGTATAATGAATAATTTCAATTAATTCATTTTTAAAAATTACTTTACCTTTGGTTATAGCTAAATTACCTCCAACTGAAAATTGTGATTCATCCGTCATAGTAATATAACCATTCCGCATATCTTCGGCCATGTTTTTCATACCCTCAACTAAAGATGCACCGCCACTTTCAATCACACTTTTAATAACCTCTGGGTTTGTCAATGCAAAGTTAGTTGGAGAAATTGCATCTAAATATTGACGCATAAAAAAGCTAATGCGTTCTTTGGTCTCACTATCCATATTTGATTTGGACACAGCATCAACAAGGTAACCAGACATAGTTAAATAACTATTTTTTAGATATGCAAAAAAAGGATTAGACGCCCAATTTGAATCAGAAAATCTTTTATCTACTGGTAATTTATGTGCTTCTTCATCAACATCTTTACCAGTATCATGAAAAAATCTTTTCCACATATTAATTTGTTCAGTATAAAAATTTTGTTGCGCCTCCAAATAGCCTTTAGTATTATCAAAAAAATTCTTATACATATCCAGAAACACGTTTTCTTCTTTATTCTCAACTTTAACCAAATTATTAAACCATTCTTTATTGGCTGAGGCAATATTTGAGAATAAATTATCTAATTCTGTATTCGTTTTAGCCATACAATTGCTTCCCTGATATTTATTATTACGATAAAATTGATGCTCAGTAAATTAACTACTCACAGGCGCAATTATATCTAAGCATTTTGATTGCGCCGTGTATTTAAATATACATAAGCAATCAAAATGTGACGATAGAATTGATGCCTGTGAGTAGTTATACCTACATCATGTGTTGACCACCGTTAATCGCTATCTCACTACCTGTGATAAAAGAGGCATGCTCTGATGCTAAAAAATCAACTAACGCAGCAATCTCCTCAGCTCTACCAAGCCTTCCAACAGGAATTCCAGATATTATTTTATTTCTTACGTCCTCAGGAACCGCCATTACCATATTGGTTGCGATATACCCTGGTGCAACAGTATTTACTGTTACACCTTTTTTAGCTGTTTCTTGTGCAACTGCCATGGTAAAGCCATGAACTCCAGCTTTAGCTGCCGAATAATTAGACTGGCCAAACTGCCCTTTTTGTCCATTAATTGATGATATATTTATTATTCTACCCCATGACTGTTCTAACATTTCATCTAAAACATGTTTAGTCATATTAAATAAACTATCTAAATTTGTACGCAATACTTCGCTCCACGACTCTTTTGTCATTTTTCTTAAAGTGGCATCTCGAGTAATACCTGCGTTATTTACTAAAATCGATATATTCCCGATTTCAGTTTTTATTTGAGTGACAGCCTCGCCACAAGAATCAAAATCAGCAACATCACATTTAAAAGCTTTGAACGAAAACCCTTCATTTGATGTTTGATATAACCAATTTTTAGCCTTTTCTTCATTACCTAAATAAGTCGTAATTACTTGATATCCACTGTTAGATAAAGTTTTGCATATTGCCGTACCTATTCCACCCATACCACCTGTAACTAATGCAATTTTTGACATAAAAAACTCCTGAATTAAAAAATATTTAAATATTTCTCTCGTTTAATATAAAATAACTACTTGTGTAAAGCGTAATTGTACTACAATATAACACCTCACAGTTCTATTTTTATTGGACTTTATATGTCGTTAATTTTTATACACCATTTATTACAAAGCTTAATTCTTCCTCCACTAAATGCTATTATTCTAATTTTAATTGGAATAAGTGTTCTTAATAAAAGAAGTCAGATAGCACGATGGTTTATAATTAGTGGCTGTATTTTACTGTATATTCAGGCTACGCCATTTTTTGTTTATTCGATTTCTGGTTTTTTTGAAAAGCCACAAATCTCTACTGCTGAATTAGAAAAAAGTCAAGCTATTATTGTATTAGGCGGTGGAGTTAAAACTAATGCTTATGAATACCCTGATAAATTTTCTTTAAATTCTTACACGATTATGCGGATTCAATATGCATCTTTTTTAGCCAAACAATACCCAACAAAATTGATAATTTTATCTGGGGGTATTGCTGCACCAAAGAATCATTCGGAAGCACAAATAATGAAAGATTCGATGTTAAATAATTACAACATCAAAAACCAGATATTAATTGAAGAACATTCGCGCAATACCAATGAAAATGCTAAAAACGTATCAGATATGCTTAAAAAACTGAATATATCTGATGTCGCAGTAATCAGTCAAGCATACCACGTCTCTCGTGCTGTAGCTTTATTTCGTAGATATGGAATTGATGCTATTGCAGCTCCAACTGACTATATGGGGCATTACACCCGCAAAACAACTCTCGCAAGCTTTATACCAAATGCTGGGACTATGCTTGATTGCTCACAACTACTACACGAATTAGCAGGATATATAGTATATGTGAAGATGGGTGGGGGGGGTGATTAACCGCTGTGACCTAAATTAAATTTTGAATGAAGTTCCATTCTTCAGGCGTTACCTGCGTTATTGATAAGCGATTACCACGCCTTAGCACCTGCATGTTTTCTAACTCTGGATGTTTTCGTAGTTCTTCAATCGACACAAAGGGTGTTTTTTTAACTAACTTCACGTCAACACACCACCATCTCGGTGTGTTAGTAGTTGATTTAGGATCATAATACTCGCTATTTATATCAAATTGCGTACTATCTGGATGCGCTTTTGTAGTAACTTTGACCATTCCATAAATCCCTGGTTCTTTACATGAAGAATGCCAAAACAATACCAAATCACCCTTATTCATTTCATCACGCATAAAATTGCGAGCTTGATAGTTTCTTACCCCAAACCATTCTATCGATTGATTAGGCAATTTTGCTAAGTTATCAATACTACATTCTGACGGTTCAGATTTCATTAACCAATACTTCATATCTTTTTTGTCCTTTATTTAAATGCCCAAAATTTGCTAATAAGAAAAGTTACCACAGGAGTAATAAACATAGGAATTAAACCGACGTCACTATGATATTTTAAAAGAGTAACCAGAAGATAAACACCTGTACTATTAATGGCTAAACCAATTAATGAGGTTACCACATATTTTATAAATTCTTTATGCGAAAATTTATGTGTACGCTCAAAGGTAAATTTAGTATGCCCCTTATATCCAACGATCATGCCCATACCATTACCAATAAAAGTAGCATATAAAGGGTTTAAGCTTAAACGACATAAAACAAAATATAACACAACCTGTACTAATAACGCAGCCACACCTACCATACCAAAAATAATTACTTGCTTAATATGGTGACGTTTGATTTTTTTTATTATTGCTTTCATGATATTCTCGGAAACCCTTTTTTATGGTAAATTAATAGTAACGAGATTGCCGCTGGAGTAATTCCAGAGATTCTAGAAGCTTGCCCCAACGTCTCTGGCTTAAATTTATTTAGTTTTTGAATAACTTCAGCCGATAAGCCACTGATTTTAGTATAATCAATATTATTCGGCACTTTAATATCTTCTAGATATGCTTGTTTGCCAACCTCTTCATGTTGCCTAACAATATAACCAGCATATTTTATTTGTACTTCTATTTGCTCACACGTACGATCATCAACAATAACATCATCACCAAACTTTGGCAATTTGATTAAATCAGTATATCTAACATCTGGACGTTTTAATAAATCATGTAAAGAATATTCATGCTCCAACTCTTTACCTAGCACCTCAAGAGCTAATTCACTACCCACTATTTTAGGATTAACCCATATAGATTTTAAACGTTCAATCTCGTTAAATATTACATCACGTTTACGGCAAAATAAACCCCATTGGTAATCACCAACAACACCAAGATTTCTACCCATTTCAGTTAAACGTAAATCTGCATTATCCTCACGTAATTGTAAGCGGTATTCTGCTCGTGACGTAAACATACGATAAGGTTCAGTAACACCCTTTGTGACAAGGTCATCAGCAAGTACCCCCAAATAAGCCTCATTACGTTTAGGACACCAAGCATCTTTATTTTGTACATATAAACCTGCATTAATACCTGCTAAAACTCCTTGTGCCGCAGCTTCTTCATAACCAGTAGTGCCATTAATTTGCCCAGCAAAAAATAATCCTGATATTAATTTAGATTCTAAACTAGATTTCAAACTAGTTGGATCAAAATAATCATACTCAATTGCATAGCCTGGACGTAAAATATGTGCTTTTTCTAACCCACGCATAGAATGTACTAAATTTAATTGCACATCAAATGGTAGAGATGTTGATATACCATTGGGATAATATTCATTTGTAGTTAAGCCCTCAGGTTCCATAAATATTTGATGTGAGGTCTTTTCGCTAAAACGATTGATTTTATCTTCAATTGACGGACAATATCTTGGCCCAACACCTTCAATTATACCTGTATACATTGGTGATCTATCTAATCCTCCTCGAATAATATCATGCGTTGTTTCATTTGTATGAGTTATCCAGCATGAAACTTGCCGAGGGTGATACTCTCTAGCCCCACGAAATGAAAATATAGGTAATGGTATATCTCCTGGTTGTTCTTGCATTACACTAAAATCAATTGTACGACCATCAATTCGGGGAGGAGTTCCTGTTTTTAAACGAGATACAGGTAGGTTATAATCTCGCAGTTTTTCAGATAACCTGATTGATGCTGGGTCACCTGCTCTTCCACCAACATAATTTTGTAACCCTATATGGATTTTACCGCCTAAAAACGTACCATTAGTTAAAATAACTGTAATTGCTTTAAAAATAATCCCTGATTGAGTTACAACGCCTGTAACTTTATCTTGTTCAATTATTAAATCATCAACCGCCTGTTGAAATAACGTTAAATTTTCTTGATTTTCTAAAATGTTTCTAATATATGCTTTATATAAAATTCTATCAGCTTGGGCACGTGTGGCCCGCACCGCTGGACCTTTAGACGCATTCAAAGTACGAAATTGTATTCCTGAATGATCGGTAGCAATCGCCATTACACCACCTAAAGCATCAACTTCTTTCACCAAATGTCCTTTACCTATACCACCAATTGAGGGATTACACGACATCTGCCCCAAGGTCTCTATATTATGTGTTATAAGTAATGTTTGTAAACCCATCCTACTTGAAGCAAGACATGCCTCTGTACCAGCGTGACCGCCACCAATGACAATCACATCAAATTTTTTATCAAAAATCATAATAATTTATTTTCCATTTTATTTTAATTAGAACTAATGCAGGTATTAACATTAACTACTCACATGCGCCATTGTATCTAAATATTTTGATGGCGCCGTGTACTTTTATAGTACATAAGTCATCAAAATATGACGAGGCAATTGATGCAAGTGAGTAGTTAAATAACATAGGTTAAAGGTTTTATCATACCCATAATACGCACTATCCCAACACTTATGACCAGTACCACTATTGCTAAAAGTGGCAAATATATCCATTCTAATATGCTTCTTGATATAACTGCCAAATGTACTATGTATTCTAAGACAAAAGAATGAACACAATATATACCAAACGAATATTTAGCAATAAACGATATTATTTTATTTGTAATGCTTAATTTTTCCTTAATATTTTCACTTTGTAACATAAAGTAAAAAAATGTGCCACTTCCGATTACAACAACAGGTGTTAAATATGTCATAAATAATTGCGTCGGTTTACTTTCACTCTTTGAAACAATAAAAGTTGCCGTAAAAATAACTAAAGCACTCAAGAAAAAGACAAGTAAAGATATATTTTTAATTATTCGATTACGTTTAATATTATTTACATTCTTATTTATACATCTATAATATAAAAAATAACCTAAAACCACATACCCAATATAACCACAAAATGGATATAATTGATAAACTGCAATTAAATCAATGCCTGAGTCAGCGTCTCCTACAGTAAACCCAATAACCCATATTCCAGTCAAGATACACAGCCAAAGGAGTAAAAAATACACAATTTCAACTGTTGTAGCGTTTTGTACAAAACGTCTGATAACTGGAATAAACAAGTAGACACCAATAATAGCATACAGATACCACAAATGTGATGAAACAGGCGTATAAAGTAATGCTGGCCAGTAAAAAGTAATCCCTTGAGTGTAAAAATAAATCAGACGCCCATTCAAGCTTCAAATGCGACACTAATACCCTTATGTCGATATACGTGATTTAAATGTTTAAACATAACCTCATTAGGAGTTAAATAACCAAGAACCTTTCTTGGCCTATTGTT
>CAITEL010000352.1 GCA_903891375.1 uncultured Neisseriaceae bacterium | reverse complement strand
ATATCATATATATGACAATAATTTAAATTAATTTTATTATAAATTATCTGTAAGCTACAAAGGTCCGAAAGTTATCCTTATTTAGTTTAATAAGAGATAATTGCAATCTTCTGGGGCCTTACTCCTGTATTTATAGTTGCAGGTGACAATGGTGCTAATTGTCCAGTTGCCTGAACTATGCTATACATTGATATTATTGAATTATAACCATTTGCCACATATAAAAATTTACCATCTGGTGAAGATTTGATTCCGTTAGGATCCTTCGCCATTGTAATAGTTGCTGGTGACAATTGCGTTAATTGACCAGTTGTTTGATCTATACTATACATAGCCATGATATTGTTAGGAGCACTTGTGATGTATAAATAATTGCCTGAAGGTGTAATTTCCACATTTATAGAAAGAGTTGGAGCAGTGATAGTGGCTGGAGACAATGCTGTTAATTGCCCAGTAGATTCATTAACCTTATACATTGAAATTGTATTAACACCATAATTCAAATTATACACATATTTATCTGAAGGTGTAATTGCTAATCCTTCATAAGATCCAATATTCTTAACAAAACTTGGATTTAAGAAATTTAATTGACCAGAACTGCTTGTAGCCATCATCCCCATACCGTCTTTAAAACCAGTATATAAATAGGCCCCAGAATGAGTTAATAACATCCCTCCAAAAGAATCTTGACTTAATGTATTGGACTCAACTAGGTTACAACCAGGTAAAACCTTATACGTCACGATTTGAAAATTAGTCTTAGCATAAACGTAATTTCCTGCTGGATCGCTAACTATATCATTAATATATATAGCACTACCCACATTACCTACAGTTTTTAATTGCCCAGTAGATTGATCCACACTATACAGTGAAAGATAGTTTGTTTGATAGTTTGCAACATATACACAATCACCAGCAGGAGATGTAGTAATTGAATTTGGTTGTGCCCCTGTGGATATTGTTGGAGTAGCCAATGGTGATAACTGACCTGTCAATTGATTTGCCTTATACATTGAAATACTATTACTATCTGCATTCGTAACATATAAATAGAAAGGTCCTTGACTCTTATACGTTATATTTAACATGCGTGTATATGTGTTGCCATTACTCATATCACCTGAGATTTGTATAATTACACTTTTATTTGATTCGGAAATAGTATCGCTACTATTAATCGTAATATTACAAGTGGCATTCACTCCAATTATAGTATTTTCACAAGTATTTGAGAAAGTGAACTGTCCATTTCCAGTATTACTACTCATCTTAATCTTTAATCCATTAGCATTAGTAGGGTATCCACCAATATTTTGCACAGTGATAATATTTGTTATACTTGCGCTATTTGCTTGCATTACTAATGGATTTTGTGCTGCAACCATACTAAACATAGGTGCACTTGCCGTAGTATACCAATATATTGGTATATTTACTGTAGTGCCTCCCGTATAATTTATACTTATATTAGCATTACCATTTGTTTGTTTTACATTGGCTAAAGAATATGATATGGTGCAAGTATTATTAGCATTAATGTTGCTACAAGTATTTGTTATGCTTATATTTGATTCTGATACTGTATAGGTGATGCCTGTTGCTTGCTTGTTATTACTTAGATTAGTTAAAGTAAATGATCCAGTAGTGCTCACTGCGGTATTCATAACCGATGGCATACTTGCAACTAGAGCTGCATTATTAATCGCTATTGCTTGTAGCGTAGAAGTAAACAATTGTTGAGTTTTAGTAAAGTTATTTACTGTGTTAATTTTAATTGCATTGTTCTTTAAAACCTGATTTGCGGTTAAACTAACATTTACTGCGGTTACCGTATTTGGGTTAATTGTATTAGGAGCTCCATTTATGATGGTTCCATCTGTTAAAGTAGTATTTTGAATATTATATGCTACATCACTGATATTGTAAATAAAAATTGTTTCATAGATGTTATTTGAAAATTTATCCTCTGTAAGAATAGCATCACTTGATATGCCAAATGATGACGTATTCATATTACTAATTAATTTATAATCTATACTGCGATTGATAGAATGGTTTATTCCATTTTGTAAAAATTTAGCACTCACCAATAGAGAGCCTTGTGTATCTTTAATATCAAAACTCGGGGTTGTTATTGTTATAGCGCAACTTTGATGGGCTGGGATACTTTGACATTTGGTTATACTATCAGCCGAAATTATTTGCGTAGCTTGACTATATATAGAATTAGAATTAGCAGAGTATTTTATGTTATTAATTGGGGTATCACTATTATTTCTAATATTTAAAGCAAATTGTGTTGAAGTCTGAAGCACGGGTACAGTAGCCACATGATCAAATAAAACATTATTTGCTAATTTTGGAGCACTGATAGTATTAGTATTACCTAAAAAATTGTCACAAGAGTTTAATAAAAGCAAATTCATTAGACCAATAATAATTATTTTAAATGTATTTGCAAGTTTATAAGAATTCATTATGATTAACCTTGTAAATATTTATTGTTATTTCTAAAAGTACCCAATAGATTGAATTATACCTTGAAGTGACTCAAAACAAAATAGGGACTTTGGGTAAATAATCGTTATTAGTATAATCATGTTTTAGTGCTTCCCACTCACAAGCAAACGCAATGAGTGGGAACTTGAAAATGAATAAGAAAAATTAACGTGTTGTTCGATAAACAGTGACATTTGCATACGAACTATTCATTGTAACTCCGGCTCCCGCAGGACTAACTGTTGCAGATGGAATTGAAAATATTAGATCAATTGTGGAGTCACCACCCAAAAATATATTGGGGTCAATTGAATATGTAGTACTAACTGTTGGATTTGCTAGAGTTAATGTACATGTTTCAGTCATAATGCCATTACTTGCACTATACGTACATGCCCCGCTTGGTCCACTTTGGCTGACAAAATAATTTTCCATTTGAGTTTTTACTTGTATTGAGTTATAACCACTAGGTATAATTGCAGTATGTGTTACTATCATTGTAGGTGACGTTCCTGCAACAGTCTGTTGAGTAATACTTGCAGCATTAGTCACTGAGGCTAGAGTCACATTAGCATTGATAACGCTACCTCCAATATTTGCAGGTAAATTTGGTTGTGCTACATATTGTGTACCACTAGTATCAGTATAAATAAGATATGGTGCATTTAGATTCATATTGCTTAATGGGATGTATTGAGCTAAACTTCCATACTGGTTTGTGTAGCTAATAGTACAGGTGCTACCAACAGCTCTTAATCCCGTACATGAATTACTTGAGCTCACCCACGCTGGGTTTACAAAATTATTTTGTACGCCGTTGACTGTTACTGCTCGAGTACCTTGATTGGCATAAGTTAATGTGAGTGTAGTAGATGGTAACGTAGCCCCACTAATACTGTATGGAGAAGCAGTTGAGCCAGCTCCAGATGTGACAGGTGACATACTTACATTAGTTATGGTTAATCCTTGGAAATTTGGTAGAATTTGGTAAGGAATATTTTGGGTGGCAATAATATTCGTTGGTGACTCTGCCCCAGAAGTTTGATAAGTAACATTATATATTGCTGTCCCAGATTCGGTAATTAATGTACTTTCGAGTTTAGCAGCAAAATTAATTGTAGCAACACAAGATGAATTTTTAGCTAAGATACCTCCTGCAATACATGGTGACTCTTTTGCTGTAATATTGGGTATTCCAGTAAGAGCAAAATTCTTAAGTAATGCTGGTGCGGAGCCTACGTTTGTAATCGTAAATGATTCATTCTCAGTGTTAATACCATCACCATACATAGTAAGCAGATTAAGAGGTGGCATTACTAGTAATGGTGTATATGGATTCGAAGTATATTTTAAAGTATACACGTTAGTATATGCAGTACCATTAGTTGTACCTGTAAAATATAAGTTTATAATTTGATTAGATTCTGCAACTTTATCTTTCACATTAACATAAAAATTACAACTAGTGCCTGGCTTTAAAGTACCTGTACATGTCCCTGCACTCTCACTAACAATGATTGAACCAGTTGCATAATTAGTTAGATTATTTATAGTCACAGGGAATCCACCAGCATTAGTTGCGGTAATGGTTGTTGTAGCACCTGATTCAACACCTAAAGCTAATCCTGAATTAAAAACCAATGGGTTTTGCGATGCAGATAGTGCAATTAAATTACCATTTATACTATTATACCAATATATATTTTGTAGTGTTGAACTAGTTCCAGCGCCACCATTATATTGTATTTTTACTGTATTTATTGAACCTTGTTGTGGAGGGGTACTTGGAACTGTATACGTTATATTACATGTGGCACCAGCACCTAATGTAGCACCACAAGTATCACTTTCTGTAATTCCATTTGATGGAGTTATAATCACAGATGTAGCTGTGGCATTTCCCACATTGGTAACATTTATTATTGATGGGGAACTTTCTTTACTGGTATCAATAATTGGAGCATTGCCAGAAATTAAATATCCACCATTAACTAATGCTAAAACACCAATGTTGGCATTGCTGGTATAACCATTATATGCAGATAATCCAGAGAGTCCCATTGTGGAGATTTTCATACCATTAAGACTTACTGCAGAATTTAAACTAACAGCCCCCACATATGTTGATCCAGTTACAGGAAAAGTAACTGGAATAGCTTGCACGAATCCTGATGGGATAGTAGTCCCAACTAAGTTATTTTGTGTTAAAGATACAGCTTGATTATTCGTGGATATAGATGTAATATTATAAATTTGTCCTTGCCCACTACCATAAGCATATAAAACTCCGTTCCCTATAGCTGTGCTATTGATTGATACTAAATCAGAAGATAAAACCACACCATTAGCTTGAGAATTATCTACCCATTGCGCATTTACAATATTTGATACACTATGAGAACCTTTATTATCATTCCACGATGCTGTAATTAAAATGGAGCCTTGTGAATTTTGTGCAGACATTATTCCCGTCTGGATTGGGAATTGGCAGGTACCACCTGAGGAAACTTCACAAGTGCTACTTAATGTACTATTTTTAATCTTTAGTGATTGTTTAGCTGAGTTAACCATAGAATTGATAGAGGAAGTGCCACTATTAGAATGCGTATTAGTGTAATTAGGCGTGGCAGTGACAGTAACACTAGCAGTACCAGTACCATTATTTCTTAATATACCATATGTTGAGGTAGAATTATTATCTAATACAGGTATTGTTGCCATACTATCAATACTAATGGCAATACCTGTTTTATTTAAATTATCATTAGCATTATGATCATTAGTACTTCCACTACCACCAGCACCACCACCACCACAGGCTATTAAAATAATACTAAACGATAATATTGTTAAAGTGCTGAGCATTGTTTTAATTCTTTTGTTAATCATGATTAATGTACTCCTAATTAAAATAATTTATTAGATACACAAAATAAATTTGTACATGGAGTGGATTGTATCAAATAAGAGATATTATGTGAATAGGGAGTTTTGGATTTGTTTAAATCATATGTTTGTTACAAGCATGTAGAGAGCGTCATATACCACCTTCATAAATTAAAATATACCCTAAACTCCCTATTTTAAAATAAAGCTCCCTCACGATATACTTATACATAATTTTTATATACTTTGTAAATTAGGAGCATTTCATCATGAGAACAAAATTTTTAAAAAATTTGGGTAAAATAATTTTTATTTTATGTTTGATAAACATAAGTGTGTCCTGTAGCGGAGGAGGTGGCGGTAGTGGAGATTCTACTGCTGGATCTGCCATTAAGCCTCCAATACCAACTGATAATGGGAGTGTGAATAATTTACAAATCATCACTCCATACGCAATTACCCAAGTAGGTACTCAAAATAGTAGTAATTATATAGTGGTAAAAAATACAGCAAGTACAACTATAAGTAATATAAAATATACAATGCAAAGCGATTTAACAGGTGTCATATTACCGACCATTGATGCTTCGAGCACTGATAAATGTGCAAGTATTACTGGTCAATCAAGTTGTACTTTACAAATTAATACAACAGCTAATGTTACTTCTGGGGTAAATCTTAGTCTTGTGGTATCCAATCAAAATACACAATCGAGTAATACCATAAAAACACTATCTAATGATAAGTCACTAACTCTTGGTGTACAGAATATTAGCAATTTAAATCTTACAAATGATAAATTCGCTTTATTTTATGATAAAACCGTTGCTAAAAATACAACTGGCAATACTTTAGTTAATCTTACTATGGTGATTACACAAGCAACCACAGCCAATTCTATATTTCTAGTTGATAGTTCAGGCAATGAAGTTGCCGAACAAACAGTAATTAGTGGCAACAGCGGTGCTGGGCTAGGGGCATTATCTGTTGGTAGTATTGTTAGCATATTAGTTACTATTCCACAAAATACCGATAATTTACCTTTCTATATAAAAATGGCAAATATCACTACTGATGGCACACAAAGTGATGTTGTTATTAATACAACTCTAAACAACATCGCACTAAAAGATAATGTGGGGGTTTTAAAAATAGTACCCCAACAGTTGATTTTTTCTGAATCTATAACCTCGCAATATGTGTCTTTATTTAATAATAGTAATTTCCCAATTAGTGCTTTAAGTTTAAATTTAGGTAATGTACAAAATGCAACAATCACAAAAAATACATGTAGTGATACCATCGCTGCTGGAGAATTATGTTATATTTTAATTGAAGCAACAAAACCTAGTGCTATGTATGCTGATTTAACTACAACATATAGTGATGGTGTTGATAATATTACTAATACCGTTAGTGCGCTTCCAGTATCAGGTAATGTGACATTAACTGATTTGACTGACTCATCACATAGTGACAGCGGTAGCACTTTTATCCGAAAAACCATAGATGCTGCGATTTTGCATACCTATAAAATAACGAATAATGGTGACTCATATATGAACAATGTTTATTTTGATGATTTACCAGCTGGTTTTATGTTGCAACAATCCGATACAAATAGCTGTACACTTAACAATAATACTATTACTAATATTTTGAATGTAGGTGACTCATGCCAATTTGTTTTGAGTTATGATTCTCAAACTGCAACTATTGATTTAAATTCCTCAACACTGGGTTTGAATTATAATTTTGTTGGTGCAGATGCAAAAAAAATTACTGAAGTAATAAACTATCAAACAATTCAATCGCAAGCAGTCCTAACTACTAATCTAAACACATTAAATTTTAATCCAATTAAGAATAATAATAATGAAACACAGCATTTAATTCTTACACTAACAAATACAGGGGATGATATAGCACACAACATTAACTATAGTTTAGATAACAGTGTGTATAGTGTTGACCAGATATTAACGACATGCGGTATAAGTTTAGATAGTGGACAAAGCTGCGATGTGATGATTAATTTTGGACCAACTAGTGTTACAGCAACACAAAACGCAACAGGTAATATTGAAATAAACTTTGTACCATTTACAGGAAGTGCACAACAGCAACTACCAATAACAGCTAATGGAGTAATTCGGGATAATATATCACCAAGCATGGTGTTAAGTAGTGTTAACGTAACTAAAGGCGATAAAATTACGCAAAATAATGTAGATACTTACTATATAGCACAAGGTACAGTATCGCCAGTAATTACATTAACATTTACTAATATTGGAACAGATACGGCACAGAACGTATATTCATCGTTTCAAGCAGTAGGAAATCTAAGCTTGCTAAATTCAAGTTGTGGTACAAGTAGTGCTATGGTTAGCATAGTTAGAAATGCAACTTGTTCTGTAGTCTATACTATTAATTCCAATAGTCCAACATGGAGTGGTCAATTAGATGGTAGTAATGGTGTATTAAATGGCCAACAAATTTATTATAATGATGCATACGATGGTGAGTATACGTTAGATAATATTAATTATAATGGTTCAACAATTATATATTATCCACAAAGGCAAGTTAATATGACATTAGCTAAAACAAGTCTAGGGTATCTTGAAAGCACAAGCTTAACTTATTCGTTAAGTGGTGGTTACGTGGCACAAACTGCTACAGTTGTTGCTACCCCAAATTTAACGAATCAGACAAATGTAACATTGTCACCAAGCAGTTGTAGCTTAAACGCACAAAATCCAGTTTGTAAAATTCAAATTACGGGGAATAACCAAGGTAATTCAGTTGTTAGTACTATTACTACAATGGTAAGCGATAGTACAGTGCAAAATCTTGCTAGTAGTGTAGCAATAACTACTGCAGCATTTAACAACACATGGAGTGCTGAGAGTACTAATATGACTGCTCTTGCTGTAGAGTCAGGTAAAATTGCAACGATGTTTGAAAGTACAAACACTATATTATATTTAGCTAACAATGGATTATCTAGTGGTAATCTGCTACCTAGTGTTGTTATGTATAATGTATCGAATAACACGATTAAATCATTAATTACGAGTGTAGCAAATCTTACTACTTATGTGCAAGCTTACTATTTAGGTTTAACTCTTGACAGCAATAGTAATCCGTATATGTTATATCGTGCGATAAATAGTGCTACTAGTGATGAAACATATATTAAGGCCAATGTTGGCTCTCAAATTAGTGCAACAGCTTGGACAAAACCAATTTCAACAG
This sequence comes from uncultured Neisseriaceae bacterium, assembly GCA_903891375.1. Classification (GTDB taxonomy): domain Bacteria; phylum Pseudomonadota; class Gammaproteobacteria; order Burkholderiales; family UBA11063; genus Aquella. The sequence continues at coordinate 6,477 of CAITEL010000352.1, read as the reverse complement.
GGCCTATTATTGGAAAAACCACAGTAACTGGAGATATTACAATGTATAACAATACTGTTTTTGGTACAGTTGAATCAAGTGGTTTTGCAACTGCGTATAAGATAAATGCAGGTAGTACTGCCTATGCCACCTTAACTGCAAATCTAGCTGGAGCTAAATTCCCTGTATTAGCTAACTACAATAACACAAAATTATATTTAGCATACGAAAGTAGCAACGGTACTTTACTAGTAAAACAATGGAGTGGAGTTGAATCAATTACATCTTTTAATGCAAATCCAACTGGGGTAGCAAATATTCCAACTACAGTTGCAAAAACTGGTGTCAATATTGCTTTTAAAGCTGATAGCTTAGGTGCTTTATATTTGGCCTTTAGTAGTAATGCAGATAGCTCAATTCAGTTATATAAATTGGTTGCAGGAGCAACCAGCTGGACAACTAATCTACCAAGTATTGCAATGCTAAGTGGACAAACTCCAAATATAATATCAATGGCTATCGACAATAATAATAACCCAATAATTGCATACATTTCGGGGAATAAAGTAAATGTAATGCGATTTAAAAATAATATATGGTTACCACTAACTGGTACAACAAATCCATTACCAAGCAGTTTTGCTAGTGGTGTACGTAGTTTAGGTTTAACTGTTAATAAAAGTTCTGGCAAGATTTATGTAAGTTTAAATGATTCGGGTAATGCTAATAAATTAGCCGTGTATTCATTTAATTAAAATATACTCATCGTCTTTGAATCTTGGACTTTGTCGAACTTAAATAAAACATTCCTAATGTACTCATGTACACGTCGTCATGTTTTATTTAAGTATCTTCGCATCCAAAATTCAAATACTTCGAGTATATATTAATTAAAATTAGGGATTTTTAAATATTCAGACATGGAATGGTTAATGTTGGTACAATAACTACTTGATTTGCTAATTATAACTAAAAAGAATAAAAATGAACATCATTTATATTAATCACTACGCTGGTTCAATTTATCATGGTATGGAGTTTAGAACATATTATCTTGCTCGTGAGTGGGTAAAGCAAGGCCATACTGTTACAGTTGTTGCGAGTAATTTTTCGCATTTACGTCAAAAAAACGTGAGTATTCCAGATGGTAGCAATTATTTTGAAGAAATCATTGACGGTATAAATTATATTTGGTGTAAAACATCTCCATATAAGGTTAATGGATTAAAACGTGTATATAATATTTATCAGTTTTTGTCTCGAGTAAATAAATTAATACCACAATTACTGTTATTAAACCCAGATATAGTAATTGCATCATCAACCTATCCATTTGATACCAAGGTAGCTAATCGTATTGCAAAAAAATCTGGAGCTAAATTTATTTACGAAGTTCATGACCTATGGCCACTAACACCAATTGAATTAGGTGGCATGTCAAAATATCATCCATTTATTTGGTTAATGCAACGAGCTGAAGATTTTGCTTATAAAAATGCGGGTAAAGTAGTAAGTTTATTACCTTGTGCGAGTGATTATATGCAAGAACATGGAATGACTGCAAATAAATTTGTGTATATTCCTAATGGGGTGGTGGTTACCGATTGGGAACAAAATAAAGCGGCATTACCTGAGGCACATATAGTCCAAATCAAACAAATAAAGTCTACATTTAACTTTTTAGTGGGGTATGCTGGTGGGATGGGGGAATCTAATGCTTTAGAGTATATTGTTCCTGTAGCTAAAGCGGTTACTGATGTTGCTTTTGTTTTAGTTGGTGATGGTGCGAGTAAAGAATCATTAATTACAGAAACCGTTAAACAAAATTTAAGTAATGTATTTTTTTTACCCCGTATTTTAAAATCCCAAATCCCTGCATTTTTGGAGCAAATGGACGTATTATACATTGGTTGGCATAAGTTATCTATTTATCGCTTTGGAATATGCCCAAATAAACTATTTGATTATATGTTGGCAAAAAAGCCAATTATTCACTCAGTGACAGCTGGTAATGATTTAGTTGCTGAGGCTAATTGTGGTATATCCGTAGGCGCAACTGAGGTTAATAATATAATCGAGGCAGTTAATAAACTTAAAACAATGCCAATTGACGAATTACAGCAAATGGGAGAAAACGGTTATAATTTTGTGATAAAACATCATGATTACCCATTGCTCGCAAATAAATTCATCAAGTGTATTTCTACGTATTAGTGTATAGTTAATAAAATATAATGATTGGGGTTTTATGCTTTATTTTTTAATCTCTTTGGGTATAATTCCTTGTGGCTTGCCGCAACACTGTCATACCAGCGAAGGCTGGTATCCAGACTTTGCTCTGTAAAAGTTTTTGCACTCAAGGTGCCCCGCTGCTCTGCCGCTGGGTTATTGATTTGGTTTTGTTATTTTTGGTAAAATTATGGCTTTTCTTATGACAAAGTTACACACCTTTGCTACGCTAATACAAGATATATGGACTATTGCTTTGGGGCTGGTATTAGTATTAGTAATAATATTATATTCAGTAATTAAGTATATTAAATTTCGTATGTCAAAAACTAAGAACGTCTCAGTAAGTGATAATAAGGAACATTTATTTAACAATGGTGATCGTTGTATTATGCTTTATGGTTCTTGGGGGAGTGGGAAAACTCATTATTACGAAAAAGAATTGAAAGAAAAAATTATTTTGGAAGAGCGAAGCGACCCGATATATATTTCTTGTTTTGGGGCAAATAAAGAAGAATTAATTGTACAGTTCTTTAATGCACACTAGTTAGGTAAAAATCATATATTTCATACAATCGTATATAAACTATTCATTAATTATTGGAAAAATTTAATGCCGACTAATAAAGTAATTGTTTTTGATGATCTTGAACGGTTACATGAGGGGGAAAGTAATTATTTAGATTTAATTGGAATAATTGATTTCTTGAAAAAGAATAATAAAATTTTATTAATTGCTAGTAGTGAGAATATAAGTTCAAAGATTTTTAACTCATATTCAGAAAGAGTAGTAGATAGGCGCATAACAAAACCACATGACCTTAAAGAAGTTTTGGAGGCTAAGCCTATTTATAATGACATTGTGAGTGAACTAGAAAAATTATATAATCCTAACGTAACTACATTTAAGAATTTGAGGATAATAAAAAACATTTGGCAACAATTTCCCACCAACTTAAATGAATTTTTTAATAAAAACAACTACTCTGAGATTATGCAAGAAGTAACACTGTGTTATTATAAAAATAATATTATAAACTTTCTTAAAGTTATGTACTTAAGCTACCATGATAATGCTCTTTTTAATAGATTACATAAAAATCGCATATCACAAAATGATGAATATAAGAGTGATCTGGGCTACGTAGACAATACATATGAGATTAAATTTGCATCTATTCCAGACTGGTTAATTGCTGATATTGATGGTTGCAAAATTGATATATTAATTAAGAAAAACCTGAAAAAATATGATTTACTTTTATATATGCTAACTACATTTACAAATAAAAAAACTAATACTGATACATTAGTAAAAATGGTGAGTCAAGCAGTAGATGGCGATACCAATGATTTTTATTATAACAGTGAAATAATAGTAACAGATTATAAGAATAAGAAATTAAAAGATATTGCTTTTTATCATAATATAGATGAAAATGAGCTAAAATAAAGGAAAGGGGAGTACGTGGTAGATACAACAAAAACAATATGTCACATAACCTCAGCACATAAACGTTATGATATACGTATTTTTGTCAAAGAATGCACATCTTTAGCAGAGTTTGGCTATAAGGTATATTTAATTGTTGCGGACGGATTAGGTGATGAAATAAAAAACAATATACATATATTAGATGTAGGTAAACCTAGTGGTAGATTTAGTCGCATGTTAAAAACCCCACGATTAATTTATTCTAAATTATTAGAATTACAGCCAGATATAATACATTTTCATGATCCAGAATTAATGCTTATGTGCAGACGATTAGCTAACAAAGGATTTGGGGTAATATATGATGTGCATGAGGATTTACCTAAACAAGTAATGAATAAATATTGGATACCAAAGTTTTTTCGGCCGTTAGTCTCATATGGTGTGACTTTGTTAGAAAAACTTTGTACGCAAAAATATAGAGGTATAGTTACTGCAACGCCAATAATTGCTACACGTTTTAGCAAGTATAACACACGCGTTGATGCTGTGTGTAATTACCCACTATTAAGTGAATTGGCAAATGTTAATGTTGAGTGGAATACTCGGGATGATAAACTTTGTTATATTGGTAGTATTTCTAAAACACGTGGTATAGAGCATGTTATAGAATCTTTGGCTACCAGTAAACTACCACTCGAGCTTGCTGGTTTATTTAGTGGTGATGTTTCATTAGAGCAATTAGCAAAATTAAGTGGTAATGAATTTGTAAATTATCAAGGTGTTTTAAACAGAGAAGAAATCGTTGACTTATTAAAAAAAGTTAAGATTGGTTTAGTAACATTACTTCCAACTCCTAGCTATATTGAATCATTACCTATTAAATTATTTGAATATATGTTAGCGGGTATTCCTGTAATTGCTTCTGATTTTGCACTATGGCATGATATTATTAAAACTAATGATTGTGGTATTTTAGTTGATCCCAATAATATTAATGCAATTGCTAATGCTTGTATATTTTTAATGAACAATCAAGATAAAGCAAATCAGATGGGGAAAAATGGACGTAATGCAGTTATTAAATACTACAATTGGGAAAATGAAGCAGAAAAATTAAAAGCATTTTATAGAACAATTGAATGATTCAAGAAGATAACTTGGAAATATTTTGTAAACCGCACGTAATAGGTGTATAATAGTGTATATACCTAAAATAATAGTTAGAGGGAAAGATACATGAGCTATATAGACCATATGACACATGAAGGTGGCTATCCTTACTGTGATTTTGAAGAACACAACTACATTAAGAATTATAAAAACTTACGCCAGAGGTTTTATTGGTGTTTGAGTTTTTCTTTAATTGTGTTAACCATATCGCCAACTGCACGGAGTTTTGCAGGTCTTGAACTTGGTGGATACACTAATGGGGATTTATTTACCGAATTTTTATGTTTGGTGTTAATTTATTTTTGTGGAGCTAGTAGATTTTTAACGGTGAGTTATTACAAAATTAAAAACCATCGAGCGACGGCCACAGGTATTTTATTACTCACTATTTCTGTGTTTTGTTTTTGTTCTAGTGCTTATAGTATTTATGAGTTTAGTGATGATACTTATGCTTTGAAATTTATTTTTCTTGTTGATTTATTGATGTTTTGTGCATTAGTTAAGGCACGATTATCTAAATTATACCCTCACCATTAATTAACAAAATAGAAAATTATATTTGGAGATATGCACATGCTTTTAAGACACAAGAACCGTTTAGCTCACGAATTGCGAGAGATAAAAATTACTAAAAACTACACCAAATATGCTGAAGGTTCAGTGTTGGTTGAATTTGGCGAAACAAAAGTGCTGTGCACGGCCACAATTGAAGAAAGCGTTCCGCCTTTTTTGAAGGGGAAAAATCAAGGTTGGCTTACTGCTGAATATTCTATGTTACCTAGTGCGACTCATACTCGCTCAAAACGTGATGCGGTGGTGGGGAAGGTGAACTCACGAGCACAAGAAATATCACGTTTAATTGGTCGTTCGCTACGTTCAAGTATTAATCTTTTTATGTTAGGCGAACGACAAATCTTGATTGATTGTGATGTAATTCAGGCAGATGGAGGTACACGTACTGCTGCTATAACAGGTGCATTTGTAGCATTACATGATGCAATTACAGTTTTAATGAATAATGGCAAACTCACATTAAACCCAATTAAAAATTTTGTAGCAGCTATTTCTGTTGGAGTGCATAAGGGTGAGGCATTACTTGATTTAGATTATAATGAAGATTCAACATGCGATACTGACATGAATCTAGTGATGGATGATACTTTATCGATTATTGAGATTCAAGGCACAGCAGAAAAAATCGCTCTTGACCGCACGATGCTAAATCAATTACTTGACTTAGCTACGTGTGGTATTCAAGATTTACTTACAATTCAAAAAGCTTTATGTGTATAAGCACTTCTGTCGGGAATGTTCCAGAGGCAACCACAGTTAGTAAAATTAAACAGATGAGCATTTAAAGACATTTACTTTTTTATATCAGATTATGGAATAGATGGTTTTGTATGAAGTTTTACCACGACATCAAAAATATTTAAGATGTATTGCCATTATTTAACTTATACTCGCCATTTCATAGTCTTTTATTTCTAATGAACATAATTTATTAAATAATCCTTCAGGCAAATACACATGAAAATTTAGTCCAACTGCTTTTTCAATTAATCTCTTAGGGTAAATTCCCCGTAGCTTGCTACGAAACTTTGTCCTGTAAAAGTTTTTGCTCTCAATATACCCCGCTGCTTGCGGCGGGGTTTTTGATT
>CAITEL010000351.1 GCA_903891375.1 uncultured Neisseriaceae bacterium | reverse complement strand
TCAACCAACACAAGGTAGTGGGATTGGTAGCAACCAAGTGTTTAGTTATCCAGGAGAAAAGATAAATAGTTCAGCTAGCAAATAAATTTATAGATTTTTGTTGGGTGAGTGATGGTTATTAAAAAAAATTACTGCATACGTTTATCTTTTATGATACAATGCCATCTGTACTATCTCGTATGCGGTCTGTTAAATTGATACTACGTTTGGCTGGTGTACGAAATTAAAATTTATGTTTTTATTTATTTAAGGAGCTTAATATGTCAAAATTGTTAAAACAGTTATTAGTTGCTACTGTGGTAGGTACGGCGTTAGCTGCATGTTCATCAACTAAAGCACCAGAAGCTTCCGCTCCTGTTGCGAGTGAACCTGTTGCTAGTGCGCCTGTTGCTGCGCCTGCGCCAGTTGTTTCTAATAACAATGCAGTTTATTTTGCATTTAACAAATATGATGTTAAAGATGCATATAACGGAATTGTCGGTGCTAACGGTAGCTATTTAGCTTCTAACTCTGCAGCTAAAGTGGTTGTCCGTGGACATACTGATGATATAGGTTCTGTTGAATACAATTTAGCATTAGGTCAAAAACGTGCTGACGCAGTTAAAAAAGCTTTAGTTGCTGATGGCGCACATAAGGGACAAGTTGAAACTGTTTCTTTCGGAAAACTAAAACCTAGTTTCCCTAATGATACAGCAGAAAACCGTGCGATGAATCGCCGTGCAGCAATTGTTTACAAAGCAGATGCTCCTAAAGGTTACAGTGCTGATGCCAATGGTTTACCTATGGTTGATGGTAGCTTTTACAACGGCTCTGTTCAACAAGGCGTACAATAACGATGAAAAAATGTTTGTTGGCAGTCGTTGTATTGTCAGCAAACCTTTTTTTAATAGGGTGTGCTGATGACCAAGCTAGGGCACAGCTTGCTGATACAGATGCCAGATTGTCTCAAATGGAGCAAACTGTCAGTGTATTAGGAAATAAAGTGTCAAACCAAAAAATGCTGGATATTTTAAATAAACTAGATGATTTACAAAATCAAATCGACCAGTTAAATGGTAATGTTGCCACGTTGCAACATAATCAGCAGTCTTATCTAGATACTCAAAATCAAATAAACCAGAGTATCGATCAACAATTGCAAAGTTTAGGCGGATCTTCGGTTATAGTGGAAAGTAATACTATAAGTTCTGCGCCAGTTTCCATGATTAAACCTAAACAAAAAGTGGTTTCAAGTAATAATTCTCAGTTACAGTCTGCCCTCAAAAAAATAAAATCACATGATTTTAATGGTGCGATAAAGCAATTAAAAACAATTACAAGCACATCGACTGATGTAGGTGTAAAAGCAACAGCTAATTATTATCTTTCAGTAGCATATGCAGCTAATGGTGAATATAAAAACTCAATATTTATTGCGAGGAAGTTTGTTGAAGAAAATCCAAGCAGTGTTTATGCTCCAGATGCCCTGTTTACTGTATATATATCACAACAACAGTTAGGTATGAAAAAATCTGCGCAAACTACAGCAACTCAAATAAAAAAAGACTACCCTAATAGTGGTGTTGCAAAGAAAATTAATTAACTTGAAAAATTAGGTTAATAATTTTGTCAAGTTCTTGTTCCATATTTATTTTAAGAATTGATTTAGGCTAGGTAAAATGTATTCACAAAGGATCATGGATTCGTTTTTATAGTAAAATGTTGAAGTTCTACTTATAATTTCTTGAGATGGTTTATAACCTATGCTAATAAGATAAGTGGCAAGTGTACGGCTATTGATTTGTTGTGTTTGTATGTGCTTTATAGCCATGTCGGGTAAGCGTTTAATTTTGGATGTTGGTGAAAATAATTGTAAGCCAATTGAATTTCCTTTAGATCGGGATAGAATATCCACAAAAGTCGAATTATCTAGTTTTGTGGAACTTGAGGCAATAATTACTGTTGTACTTTCTAATTTTAAGGCAACTAGACGTTTATAGTAGCTGCTTTCAACACCACTATAAAGAATGTTAACTGAGAAATTATTGTTAAGTTTTTTTAACGATTTAGTCATTGATTGAGGGTTATTAATGATTTCATTTAATTTAATATTAGATTCTTCTGGTTTAATGCTATTTGTTGTGGAGCAGGATACTAGTTGCATAGAAAAAAACCATAAAAAAATTAAATGAAGAACGCTTTTTGTCTTAAGCATTGCCACCACCAACAACTAACCCACTATCAATTCTGATTGTAGGTTGTCCGACACCAACAGGTACGGACTGCCCATCTTTCCCACATACCCCAATACCAGAATCAAGTTCTAGGTTATTGCCAACCATAGATACATACTTTAAACATTCTGGCCCATTTCCAACAAGAGCACATCCCTTAACTGGGTGAGATAATTTACCGTTTTTAATAACCCACGCAGTGTTTGCATTAAACACAAATTGCCCAGAAGTAATATCTACTTGCCCACCTTCAAAGCTTTCGGCATATAAACCATTGTCAATAGAGGCAATTATTTCTTCGTGGGTATAATTGCCACCCAACATGTATGTATTTGTCATGCGTGGAATTGTATTGCTTGCAAAAGATTCTCGTCGACCATTTCCTGTGGATTTTGTATTCATAAGCCTAGCATTTAATTCATCAAACATATACCCTTTAAGTATACCATTTTCAATCAATACATTTTTCTGCGTAACGTTTCCTTCATCATCAATATTAAGAGAACCACGACGATTAGCAATACACCCCTCATCAATAACGGTTACATTAGAGTTTGCAACTTGGGTACCTATTTTATTACTAAACGCAGAGCTACCTTTTCTATTAAAGTCACCTTCTAAACCATGACCAACAGCTTCGTGAAGAATAACTCCAGCCCAACCATTACCCAGTACTACAGGCATTTGTCCACTGGGGCCAGCAACAGCTTCACATTTTAATAATGCTTGTTGATAAGCTTTTTCGATATGAACATCTAATTTATTTTGATTAAGTTCTGATAATAGATATCGACCGCCAAGACCACTATACCCCTTTTCAATTTTTTGACCATTATTAATGATTATAGTAATGCTTAGATGTATTAGCGGTCGTATATCATTGGCAAAACGCTCATCACTACGCACAATACAAATTTCATCGTGTTCCATTGATAAACTTGCAATTACATTAGTGACAAATTGTCGAGTGCGGGCTTGAGAGTCAATATTTTTTAGAATATTTGTTTTTTCAGTACTATGAAAAGCTGTAATTGAGTTATTAAAAGTATATAAATTTAAACATTGATCTTGTTCGCGTTTTGCTAAGTAAGGGTGGTGTGGATTTGATGTTTCAATAAATAAGTTATCAATTAGGCTACTAATTGATTTTGGATTCATAGCATTCGAATAGCTTAGGAATGATTTTTCGCCACAGATAGCTCGAACTCCAATACCTTGATTAATTGCAAAACTACCAGATTTAATAATACCTTCGTCTAGCATCCAAGATTCAGAAGTGGTACATTGAAGGTATAGATCACAAAAATCAACATTTCTTTTGATTAATTTTTTTGTTTGCTTATTTAAGAAATCGATATCTAATGCGTTGCGGATTAATAAGTTATGTTCAGCTTGATTATGATTTATCATAGAGTCTTTCATTAGTAAAAACAAATTGTGCTCATTTATTTATTAAATAAGTAGACATTGTTAATTGTGAGGAAAATCTAACAATGCCTATCTAATCTTATTGAGCTTGCGTATTGGTTGGTGTTAACCTATCAGCTTTATAACTCACGCTATACTTGGATTTTAATTCAGTTAAATACGCACCAAAATCAACCATGGCATTGTTAGAATTGAATTGTTCTAACATTTTTTTATTTTGTGCTATTAAATCTTTATTAATAGATTCTTTATTAATTTGATAAATGACAAACTCATTTTTTTGATTTACGCCATTAGTGTATGCAGGTAATTTATTAATAGAGACACCAAAGATTTGTTTTACAGTCATTGGTGTAATATCAGGGTTTTGTGCTAACATATTAATATTTTGGTTACCAATAAAAGCTAATTTTAATGTCCCATTATTTAACTTTGTTATGTCATCCTGCACCTCTTTAAGTGCCATTTGTGATGCTTGTGTTGCCTTTAAGTCAGTGATTATTTTATTTTTTACATTTTCTAATGGTTGAACTTGAGATTGCTTATAATCAGTAACTCTAAATACAGCATAACTATTATTGCCTAAATCAATAACTTCAGTGTTATTACGATTTTTGACAGCATCATTACTAAAAATAGCTTTTTGCACTTTTGGGTTAGCAAAAAGACCAGTTGTGGAATCCTTACCCACAAAGTCACTGGTTTTTAAGGTTAAATTAAGAGTTTGTGCGGCTTGGTCTAAAGTTTTAGGTTTGTTGTAAGTAAGTTCATTTAATTTATCAACTGCTTGTTGTAAAGTAGAGGTGGCTTGCTGTTTTTTCAATTTTGCGAGCGCTATTGCTTGCAGTTCAGCAGTAGAGGTTTCTTTTTTTGCATTGAGCTTTAGAATGTGAAAACCAAATTGTGTTTCAACTAAACCACTTATTTCATTAGGTTTTAGAGTGAATGCGACTTTCTCAAATGCTGGAACCATTACACCGTGAGCAAAAAACCCTAAATCACCACCTTTTTTTGCTGAACCAGTGTCTTGTGAGTATTTTGTTGCTAGTTCAGCAAATTTGCTTGGATTGGCTTTTGCCATAGCCAGCACTTTTTCTGCCTTAGTTTTTATTTCAGCTTTTTGTTCTGGAGTTGCGTTATTCAGTACGTTAAATAAGATATGTGAAACATCAACCTGTACATTATTGAGTTCAGTTTGATGGTCTTGTACGTATTTATCGATCATAGTGGCAGGAATTTGAATATTCGCACTAATTGTGTCAGGATTTAGTTCCAAATATTGAACTTTTACTTGTTCTGGTGTAGTAAATTGTGCAATATTTTGTTTATAATAATCATTAATTTGTTTATCCGTTATATTAATTTGTGGGTAGAATTTTTTAGGGTCGACCGTGTATGTAGAGATATTTCGTTCTTGGCTTAATAAAGTAGCAAATTTATCAGTGAATAAACTGGAATTAAAATATGAGTTTTTAAATAAATCGACTGTTTGATTGATCAATATCTGCTCTTGGGTATTATTTTGAAATTGGTTTGCCGATATAAAATTAGTACGCAAAAAATCCTCATACTTTTTAACACTGAAAGTACCACTTTCTTGGAATAGTGGGATATTTGCAATTGCATTTTGTAGTTGAGATGTTGTTGCCACCAGATGGTAGCTAGCGATATCGTTTAGTAATAATTGGCGATTAATTAAACTAAATAACACTTGCATTTTGTCTGTTGCCTGTTTATTTTGTTGCATAGCATTGTCAATGTCACGCTCATATATTTTATTGCTACCTACTTTGGCGACATAACCATCATCACCCATCATGCCCAAATAACTACCAATACCCCATGTGACAAAGGTAATGGTGATTACGATCATTATTCCTTTTACGAGTTTTTGATTTTTTTCAACGATGTTAAACATGGTCTTTCCTATTCATAGATACGATATAAGCATTATTTTATCAGATATTGGGCTCGCTTGTTAAATATTCAGCATTTAGATTGTAATTTTGATATGGTGTCGTGTTTTGGTTACTTCAATTTGTAGCATAGTTGAGATAAGATACTTTTCCATCTTTCATTGTTGCAACAGCTACTGGAGTCCAATATTTGTTGTAAGCATTAAGGACTCTACTCGGGTATCCAGCGTAATTGGGTAAGCGGAGAGCTCCATTATACCGTGCTAACGCTCGTACAACATTGCCGTTTTCTTTTTGTAGATAATACCTTAAAATAGTACATCCATAACGTATATTTGTTTGTACATCAAATAAATCTTGGTTTTTATTACCAATTTGGTCTAACCAAAAAGGCATTACCTGCATCATTCCACGTTCACCAGATGTTCCAATTGCGTATTTATTAAATCTACCCTCAATTGTAATCACGCTTAGAACCAATTGAGGGTCAAGTCCAGCACGTGTGGCCTCATATTGGATGATAGTTAAATATCTATTACGTAAAAAATCATCTGGTAACCATTTTTTTAATCGGTTTGACATATCATTAAGCCAAGCATTAGCAATATCTTGATTAGAAAATACCAAATGTGGTTTTATTGGGTTAATTATACTGGTGTGTAGTCCAGCTTGAACCTCTGGTGCTAATTTTTCTTGCAGTTGGTTGCCAGCAAATACACTTGTTGGTATACACAAAGATAGTGCCAAAAATATGTACCCTACATTTTGAATGCGATGACGAATATTTAAAATTTGTTGCAAATTTAATTTCACTTTTATAAATAAAAATAATGTGTTAAAGAAATACGAATTTTTTGTCGTATTCTACATTGATTATATCATATCTTTAAGAATTTTGCATTAAATTTTCATCGGGAGGATAACCATTTGTTTTCCTTGAAGATGTAACTCTCTTTGTAGTACATTTAATGTATTGTTATGTAAAAGTCTGCTCCACCATGTTTCGTCAGTAAAAATTAGTTTACTGGCAAAGAAAATACAGTTAGGATAATCTTGTTGGATAAAATCAGTTAATTTAATCAATTCAGTTGTTTCGTCTACCCCATAGCTAAATAAACCTTCCGAAGGTATGGTGTGTTCGGTGCAAAAGTATCGATAATTTTCTATAATGTAGTTTAAGTCTTTACGGTACTCTTTTTTAAATATTTCATCAGTAGCCATTGCTTCAGAGTCTATTTCGCCAGAGGTTATGAATATGTAATTTGTGAATACATCAGGGAATAATCGCCGTACCCATAAAAGGGCGTGTAAGCCCATTCCATAATGTTTAGTTACAAAAAAAACTGCAGTTTTGGCATTTTTATCAGATATTGTGAGTAAGCTTTTTTTATTGATATCTTTGTAATTAAAATGTGTGGCAAAGATTGCGTCAGCCTCAGATAATTTTTGTCCTACTTTTCTATAATGTCGTCGTACAATGAAACAAAAAGTAATCACGCATGCTGTAATTAATACAGTTAGCCACCCGCCTTCAGTAAATTTTTCAGTGACGGTTATGATTAAAATTGAAAAACAGACGAGTAAACCGATTGAAGACAAGATTAATTTTTTCCACCATTGAGGTTTACTTTTTCTACTTTTAATCCAGTATACGGTTAAACCTAGAAGCGATAAAGAGAAAGTTAAGAAAACGTTGATACTATATAGAATAACAAGTACAGATACCTCACCTTTTGCCCAGATGAGTACAAGAATTGCAGCAATCCCAGATATTAATACCCCATTTTGAGTGACCAAGCGATCAGATAATTCACGAAATTGGCGAGGTAGCCATTTATCAACAGCCATGTTTGACATTACAGCTGGGCAACCAAGAAAACCTGTATTTGCACCTACAAAAAGTAAAGCCGCTTCAAAAAATAAAATTATAGGTAACCAGTAATGACCAAGCCCAACCTTATTAATTATTTTATCAAAAACTACAGCATTAAGAGTTTTTCCATCTATTGGTTGCACATGCCATAGCAAGTAAAGTAAGATAATACCACCAGCAGTAAAAGACAAAGAGATAGCCATATACAGCATTGTGAGTTTTCCAGTGCGTACTCGAGGTTCCGCCAGAATATTTACATTATTAGAAACCGCTTCTAGCCCTGTATAAGTACCACCACCCATTGAATAGGCTCGTAGAAAAATGGCAAGAGCCATAAGCCATCCCATATTACTAGACATTTTCATAGCCTCATGAGTTGCATTTGGCATAATATCTGAAAGACCTGCATGGTGATAAGATACGCCAATAACGATCACGGCAACATGGGTGATTAAAAATCCCAAAAATAAAGGTATTAATATACGAATTGACTCTTTCATTCCTCGTAAGTTTAGTATAACTAAGACAACTATAATACCAATGGCTGTTAATACTTTATGTGTAGTGAAAGAAGGTGGTAATAAACTAAATATTGCATCAACACCACTGGCGGTGGAAACAGCAATAGTTAAAACATAATCTACAATTAATGCGCTACCAGAAAACACACCAGCAGATGGCCCAAGTAAATGTGTAGCTACTTTGTAGCCACCACCACCATTAGGGAATAGTTCAATAACTTGGTTATATGATAAAGCTATTATAAAGACTGTAATTGCTGTTGCAAACGCTAAAAAAATCCCAATGCCAGTATGTGGGCCAAGTGCAAGAAATGCTTCTTCTGGTCCGTAAGCTGAGGAAGATAAACCGTCAGCGCCTAAGCCAATCCAAGCAATAACAGCAATAAGAGCAATGTGTTTTTTTATATTGGGATTCAACGCATTAAGCGGTTTTCCAATAAGAATTTGTTTTAATTTGGATAAAAGAAGCATATTCTTACCTTGTATAATCTATTTGTTATCAGGACATATTATATACTACATTTTTAAATTCTATTAAACTATTTTTCGATGTACTGTTCAGCCATGTTTTATATTTAAAATAAGGCATTGTTAATATAGTATAGACAATGATCCATTCCATTTAGCTACCAGTAATTTAACTGAATACTCTAACATTTTTTATATTTACTGTAGCACTTGGTTTTACGTCGTAATCTAGCCAAAAAATGCCTAAATAAAACATTTAAATAGGATATATCAACATAAGGGTATTAGTGCAGCAATTCCCCAAAACACACTTTATTGTAGGTAAAATGGTTATATCAATATAAATCACCCCACCAAAAGAGTAAAATTATCTGTAAATAACCTCCACACGTTTCAAAATAGAGATAAAGATTTCCAAAATATCTGCAAAATAGTTCATTTAGATAATTTTGGCAAAGCTACCGCCATACTGGTTAAATCCACCAATAATGCTCAGTATAGTTCCAGTCGGTCAATATTTCTGCTATTGAGTTGGAGGATATTGTGCCACTGCAATTTTCCCACAATACAAATTAAAATTAATAACTGCATCATAGAACTCCTCCCACGATGTAACAGCAATCATGGTAAACACAGGTCTAATTCTTTCCCAAATATATTTTTTGGCAGAAACAACTTTTAAAGCCTGTTTAAAGTAATAACTGCAATATGCTTGTATTTGGTCAATTGCAAAAGCAATAAACATTAAATGACATAAAACCACACTCAAGTTATTATAACCATGCCCATAATTATGTTCAAAATTGTATCCCAAATTCTTTAGAGTATTAAACGTTTCATTCTCAATACACCACCTTGCCCTACCCGCAACTATAATAAACTGAATATTCTCTTTGCTTAATTCAAGATCTGTAATCCAAGAGCTATAGAAATTTTTAGCTGGACTGTCTACTCCTTGCGATACAATACTATCATCGGTTATGCTATTTATATATTTTTTTACATTCCGCAAAATTACCTCTTTATCAAAATTAGGTAAAACTAACTTGGTTAACTTCCCAGACTCCTTGTGTTTAAAGTATACTTCACCGTTATATACCACAACATCAGTTCTACGCGGAAATCTATCATCTGTTGGTTCAGAAATCATCTCTCTAACTTTAAACTTCTTTTTATGAGTTAATTCATTGTATTCAACGTAATTTACCTTAATATCAGGATGTGTAGCGTTTAACTCTAACTCATTGGCAAATCTATATTTTTGCTCTTGCACAATATTCTTAATCTCATAAGTTACAGCTTTTCCATTGTTCTTAAATTCATCATACATATGATTTAAATTCTTACCAGTAATAATATAGCGAAAGTTTAGCTCTTGCATTAATCTAATTAGTGGACCATTGGCATATAATGCATCCAGTAACAGAATAATATTTAAATTAGGATGAGAGGTGCGTATATTTTGTAAAAGCCGTTTTGCGGCATTTATCTCACAATCATTTTTAACTGAACCATCTTGTTTAATAATCGGCTCAATTCCTAACGGTAAAACCTCCTTAATTCCAGGGCAAACCATTACTGCCGATAATGCTTGATGGTAGTAACTTACACTCCCATCTTTGTGTTCTTTTATACAACAATTATCGCAACGAATATCACTTGAAGAAAAATATCCAGTACCATCAATTGCAACTAAATAGTAATCCTCATAATAACGAAAATCCTCTAATAGCTTGCCTCGTTGGAGTTTACTAATTAATCCATCAAATACATACTGAAATCTCTTTCCAGGTTTTATTTCATCTAACCTAAGCCTGAGTGTGGTATCACTTGGCACACTGTCAATCCCATATAAATTTACTAAGTTTTGTACCAAAACATTATTTTTATCCGTAACTCCATTTACAAACTGGAGCATTGAGGGCATCTTTAAATAAAACATCCCCAATCCACTCAATAAACAATCTTTAATGGAAAAACCACTTCTAGGTTTTGGGTCTTCTATTTTAGCAAACTCTCCCCCAGCACACTCGATTAAACTACCCATGGACAATGTTTCTCGTTCTTTTTTCATATAAACCCTGCGAAAAATAGTTTTTTGATATCGCTCACAGGTATTGATTTTACTACATTTTAACCTTTATGGGGAATTACTGTATTTTATTATTGATTATGTCTTAGAATTATTTACATAAATTCGTGGGATTCTCTCATTGAAACCGCATAAAATTTCATAAGTTATAGTACCACATAACTTTGCTACACTTTCTAAGGTTATGTTTTCAGTTCCTTGATTTCCAATCAAAACAACAATGTCACCTACGTAAGCAGTACCTTCATACCCTATATCGACCATCAACATGTCCATACAGATTATGCCAGAAATGGTATATTTATTTCCATGCATTATAACTTGCCCTAAGTTTGACAATGCACGTCTATACCCATCACCATAGCCAATAGGTATCGTAACTACCCTTGTTTGCTCCGAAGTAATATAAGTATGGTTATAACTTATTCCACTATTTTTTGCCACTACTTTAAAATATGTTACCATTGATTTTAAACTAAAGCATGGTTTTATTCTAGCTAACTCACACTCTGGTTTTATCATATCTAGTAAATAACCATATGCGGCAATACCTGGTCGAACCATATCAAAATATGACTCAGGATAAAAACAAACTCCCCCAGAATTTGCTAAATGACAAATAACATTACCATCTATTGATTTCACATAGTCTGAAACATGTTTAAATTGTTCAATTTGCCTAAAAGTAAATTCATCATTAATAACGTCACTATTTGCAAGATGTGAATAAACCCCCACCAATTCTAATTCTTTTTGCCTTACAACAAAGTCAATCAGAGATTTTGCACTACTAACTCTAACCCCAACCCTATTCATTCCTGTATCAATTTTGATGTGGATTCTTGCCTTAAGTCTACCACTCTTACAATATTTTGTAATTAATTCTGCTTTGTATAATGATGATACTGTAATTTCTAATTGATGTTTAATCAACCCAGCAACTTGTTCATCAGCAAAAGCACCAAAGACCAATATTGGTTTAACTATACCGTTTTGGCGTAATACTTCACCCTCATTTAAATTAGCTACAGCAAAATAATCAACATGCTCTTCAGAAACTTTAGCAATGCCAACTAAACCATGCCCATAAGCATTTGCCTTAATTGGTAGACAAAATTTTATATTTTGTTTTAATTTTCCAATATAAGTTTTTAAAATTTGAATATTATTAATGAATTGCTGACAATCAATTTCTATCGTAGTATAATGCATTTTAGTACCACATCGTCTTAACTATTAATTCGCTGAATAACTTCATCGCAACCAAGTATAAAGACTAACATATCAAATGATGGAGTATGTGTTTCACCACACAACTTTAATCTAAGTGGCATGCCCAACTGTGGCATTTTTATTTGATTTTCTGCACAGAACTCTTTTACCGCTAATTTTACAGCCTCGATTGTCCACTCAATTTGAGAAATTTTTGCGGCAAATTTCTTCAAAATAGCTAAGGCATCTATGGTTAAATGTTTCTCCTTATCTTCTTCTGTAACAATATCTGGCTGATAAAAAATAGCACATTCAGTCACCAAATTATTAATGTTATCCACTCTTGGTTTAACTAAATCAATCACTTTGATTAAGTCAATTTGAGAATATTCTATTTCAATATTTTTTAATTTAAACGCATCTTTAACCATCACCGCTAATTGATCATTGCTCTTGATCTTAATATGCTGAGCATTAACCCAAAGTAGTTTTTTCATATCAAATCTTGCAGGCGAAACTGAAACACCATGCAAATCAAACCATTCCACAAACTGTTCTAAACTAAAAATTTCCTCATCACCATGCCCCCAACATAATCTGGCTAGATAATTTAATAACGCTTCTGGTAAAATCCCCATTTCTTTATACTGCATAACACTCACCGCATCAGTTCGTTTTGACATCTTATGCCCATCATCACGTAGAATCATTGGCACATGCGCATAAAGTGGCATAGGAACATTAAACGCTTGTAATATATTAATTTGCCTTGGAGTATTATTTACATGATCATCACCCCTAATCACATGAGTGATTTTCATATCCAAATCATCTATCACCACACAAAAATTATAGGTTGGAGTTCCATCACTTCTAGCAATAATTAAATCGTCTAATTCCATATTATTAATTTCAATTTTACCCTTGACTAAATCATCCCAAAGCACACTGCCAGTTTCTGGATTTTTAAACCTAATTACTGGGCTTACTCCGTCCTTCTTCGTGCTTCCATGAAGACATCTTCTGTCATATTTCGGCTTTAACCCTTGAGCCTTTTGTTGTTCTCGCATAACGTCCAATTCTTCCTTACTACAATAACAACGATACGCTTTACCATCATCTAGTAATTTTTGAATTGCTTCTTTATAACGCTCCATTCGTTGTGTTTGATAAAAAGGTCCAGCATCATAATCAAGTCCTAACCAGTGCATTGCATCAATTATACTAGTAACTGATTCTTCTGTGGAACGCATTAAATCAGTATCTTCAATCCTTAAAATAAACTTCCCCTGTTGCTTTCTGGCATAAGCCCAAGAAAATAATGCAGTTCTCGCACTCCCAATATGTAAAAAGCCAGTTGGTGACGGCGCAAATCTAGTTATAGTCAATTTAGTTCCTTTCAATTTTGTGTTGTATTTAATTCACGTAGTTCACGTTTTAATATTTTACCTGTAGCATTTCTTGGTAATTTCTCAATAAAATATACCCGACGTGGCATTTTAAAGGTTGCAAGATGCGGCTTCAAATATTCCTTAACTTCTGCCTCTGTAGTGGTCATATCTTCTTTTAACTCAATATATGCAATTGGAATCTCGCCAACATCATTATCTTTAACACCAACAACAGCACAGGCATTCACATTTTGGTTAGTATAAATAACCTCTTCAATTTCTCGAGGATAAATATTCATCCCTTTATGAATAATCAAATCTTTTTTCCTGTCCACAATATAAATATAGCCATCTTCATCCATACGCCCAATATCACCAGTTCTGAACCAACCATTTACAATAACTTCTTTAGTGTCATCTGGTCTATTATAATAACCTTTCATTACACAATCACCCTTAACGCATATCTCACCAATAGCACCTATCGATAATTCTTGCATATTCTCATCAAAAATTTTCACCTGATAATCTAATAATGCTTGCCCTACCGAACCAAACCTATTATTTTTTGGCGAATTACAAGCAACAATCGGGGCACACTCCGTAATACCATAACCCTGAATCAACTTCCCACGTTTAAATGATGCAGAAAATCGATTACATATTTCATCAGATAATGGCGCAGCACCTGATATAAAACCCTTTACATTATGAAACCAATGAAAGTACCATGGTAATTTAGCTTTTGACATTGCATTATAAATATCTGGCACCCCAGCAAAATATCTACAACGTTGAAACAGTAATTGTTTTAGCAACTTCTTAAAATCACTCTTATTGCTAATAGAACGAATTACTATTACCCCACTATTTGTATATATCGGTAAAATAACAGTAGCAGTTAATGTAAATGCGTGAAACATTGGTAAATAGCAGAGCATCTTTACTTGTCCATCTTTAACTGCCATCAATTTTTGACCACCAGCACAATTTGACAATATATTTTTAAACGATAACTCAGCGCCTTTTGGCTTCCCTGTAGTACCCGATGTATATAAAATAAATGCAGTATCCTAAGTTGTAGAGGTATGTGCTGAACATAACTGTAATGGTTGGTTAATCATTGAATCATAATTTATGTTTTTTTCATTTTCTACAGGACAACCATCAACCCACACAATTTTTTTAATGTTAGTTTTAGAAATAAGGTTTTTAGTTTCTTCCGCAAATTTTTGCGATGAAAATAATAACTCTGCTTTTGAATCATTTAATACATAGGCTATTTCATCCGCTTTAAAAAAACTATTTACAGGAACAACCACTGCCCCTATTTTACTAATCGCAAAAATATTTACTATATATTGCCATGAATTTGACATAATCAATGCCACTTTATTATTGGGCTTTATATCTAATTGAATCAAGAAACTTGCAACTGTATCGACATACTCTTTAAATTTAGCATTATTGATTCTTATATCTTCTTCATATACAATTGTCTTATTTGGGTGCGACTTAAAGTTGTGTTCAACAATCTCGTATAAATTATTAAAACGAAAGTTTTGCATAGTTTCTACTTCCTAATAAAAAAACTATTGTGTTTAATCTAAAATGCAATTCACATATAAGAAGATATTGTAACAGAATATGAACTACTTTTGCTTGTAATATTCCAACCGCCCCATCACTCTATACATAAAGATACTTGGAAGTGTAATACATGACGCCATCAATGAATAGAAATTGCATTAGTAACTATGCTTTTCCAGTTAGTATTCCATTCATTAGAACTAATTGCTGCACGTAATTGTAATATTGGATCTAATCC
>CAITEL010000350.1 GCA_903891375.1 uncultured Neisseriaceae bacterium | reverse complement strand
GATAGATGAAACCCAGTACGTCCCCAATGTTTCTGGATATGTTCAAATGCTAAAAAATCACCAGTTTGGTAATGTAGGTATAGCATATAAAAAATTAAACCAAGAGCACATATTACGGTACCAATTATTAACCGCACATTTATTCCACGTCTTATACCGAATAAAAAATAAACAAGGCTAAACATAATCCCTACTGGACGAGTTGCAGATAGTAATCCACCACAAATTGCTGAAATATATGAACGATTAATTCGCATAAAATAAAATGCAGAGACTGATAAAAGTAAAAATAATGCTTCGGTATATAAAGATGCAAAATAAATACTAAAAGGAGAGAACGCAATTAAAATCACACCAAAACGGCTGTTTACTTCATCCAATTTAAGTCTTAAATATTTATAAAATACCAGTAGTGATAAAAAAATAAAAATCTGATTTAAAATAATTCCTGTCACTATCGCATTACTTAGTGTTATTTTTGTTATAAATTTTACTAAAAAAGGATATAATGGAAAAAAAGCCCAGTTTGCCAAACCTTTCCATATATGAGGAGTTACCCTAACGTGTTTGTCATAACCATCGTTAATAATAGTTAGATACCATTTGCAATCCCATTTACACATCGTAGAAAAAAATTCTGCATTTTTATGAATAAAAATATTTTTAGCTAAATCAAACTCGTAAGCTAATATGATTCTACTTATTGCAAAAATCACAAGACAATAAAACACCCAATTAATTCGTTCTAACCTACCCATTTAAAAGCCCATAAAAATAAATATCCAGTATTAATACTTAGCACTCCATCTGTGTGACCTTTAGCTGACGCTCCTGATGTACTATCTCTGTAGACGGAGTCGCTTTATCAAATACTCAAATGATGAGCTAATTAAGTATATCAACTGTGTTTTCTAGAATTATACCATACACTTTAATAAAAATGTCTGATTTTAGGATGTAAAATCAGACATTCATCTAATTACATGTAATCATTTAGTTAGCAATAAATTGCATTTAAATTACTAGTAATTTCTTCTGGGATTTCACCCAATACCCCGTTATAAATAGCACGTTGTACCAAAAGCTTAGTCGAACTACCTATTAATCCAAATTTAGGGCACATTGATTGCGCAATAAATTTACCAATAAACCCTCTCGAGCACTCCAGATACTCAGCAACTTCTTCTTGGGTAAACCCAGCAATCAACAAGAACAAAATAATTCTTTCTTTTTCCGTAAGTTCAATTTTTGGTAGAACTTTCGTATCCATCGATCTTATTTTCTTAGTATGCATCAATACCATTTCTTTATATGATGGAAAATTAGTATTTCTGCCAACTGAATAACAACCAATACACCTACCATCCGTATAATTTATTGGGATCAAAGAAAATAGCATTAAGCTTTCACTATTATTCATTTTAATCAAAACATCTACTATTCCAGACCCGTTTTTTAATTTCTCATTATTTATTCTTAGATTTTGCTTAGTATAGTTACTAGTTTCTTCAAATAGAAGTTCAGCATTCATATGAGTTATTTCATCTGGTGATGAAAACCCGACAAGTTCACATAATCCCTGTGTAGCAAGCACAATATCACCATTAATATGGCGAACAATCCCATAATTACTTGTTTTATCTGTATTTGTAAATAGATTTTTTGCAAAATCTAGTAAAAATGATTTCTCTTGTTCCATGTAAGTACCTTAATATCCAATTTTTGAGAGGACATTGACGTCATAAGAGTGATAATTGTTTACACTGATACAATACTCTTTGGAAACACCACTGAAACTCCTCCAAAAATATTAGTTAAATAGTTTAGCAAAAAAAAGACAGAGATCTGAGAGTACAAATAAAATAGATTCCAATCACTTTATAATTTTAACTCGGCTTCAAAACTTATAGTACATTTTACCGCACTTATTCTTTTTATTTACAATAAATTTACTATATTTGAACTTTGAACTGAGATAGAATTATT
>CAITEL010000349.1 GCA_903891375.1 uncultured Neisseriaceae bacterium | reverse complement strand
GTGATTGTTGTTTTATTTTTTGTATAACATCAAGGTTTGATGAATTTTCTAATACATCAGCAATCATATTTCCAAGCATAGTACATTCAGTTTCCGTAAATCCACGAGTAGTGATTGCAGGTGTACCTAGGCGAATACCACTAGTTATAAATGGTTTTTCTGGGTCGTTTGGAATTGAGTTTTTGTTTATAGTAATATTAGCTTGTCCCAAAACCTCTTCTGCTAATTTACCAGTTATGTGTTTAGTGCGTAAGTCAACTAACATTAGGTGAGATTCAGTCCTGCCAGACACTATACGAAAGCCACGGTTGATTAAACTATCAGCTAAAGCTACCGCATTTTTTTTAACTTGGGCTTGATATTCTTTGAATTCAGGTTGTAGAGCCTCTTTAAAAGCAACAGCTTTGGCTGCAATCACGTGTTCAAGTGGACCACCCTGTAACCCAGGGAATATTGATGAATTGATTAACTTCTCATGCTCTTTTTTAGCTAAAATAATACCACCACGTGGCCCACGTAACGTTTTATGTGTGGTTGATGTTACAAAATCGGCATACGGCACTGGGTTTGGATACAAACCAGCAGCAATAAGGCCTGCATAATGAGCCATGTCGACCATTAAGTAGGCACTACTCTTATCAGCGATTTCACGAAATTTCTTAAAATCTATTTCGAGAGAATAAGCAGAAGCACCAGCAATAATCAATTTAGGTTTATGTTGCATTGCTAAATTTTCAACCATATTATAATCAATTTCTTCTCGTTCGTTTAAACCATAGCTAACAAAGTTAAATAATTTACCTGATAAATTTACAGGTGAGCCGTGTGTTAAATGTCCACCATGAGCGAGTGACATTCCTAAAACTGTGTCATTAGGATTTAAAACTGCAAAATATACCGCTTGATTTGCTTGTGAGCCAGAATGTGGCTGTACATTAGCGTATTCAGCATTAAATATTTGTTTTAGACGGTCAATAGCTATTTGCTCAATTTGATCCACATAGCAACAACCTCCATAATAACGTTTATTCGGGTAACCCTCAGCGTATTTATTCGTGAGAATGGAACCTTGAGCCTCTAAAACAGCTTTAGACACATAATTTTCTGATGCAATGAGTTCAATATGTTCTTCTTGACGAATGCGTTCATTTTCAATTAATTCCGATATTTGTTTATCGGAGATGTCGAGCGTATTGTTTAAATTTGTCATGTTCCACCTATGTTTTTATTAATTATTGTGTACGACCATATTTATCTTCAAAGCGTACAATGTCATCTTCACCTAAATATGTTCCACATTGTACTTCGATCAAGATGAGGTTTTTTTCTGCATTGTTTTCTAAGCGATGTTTTGTTTCTACTGGAATATACGTTGATTCATTAGGTTTTAAATTTAAAATTTGTTCACCGTTCGTGACTGTTGCAATACCATCAACAACAATCCAATGCTCACTTCTTTTATGGTGCATTTGTAGTGATAACGAAGCGCCAGGTTTAACCTCAATCCGTTTGATTTTATAGCAAGGTCCTTCTTCTAAAACAGTATATGTACCCCAAGGGCGATGTGCGGTTTGGTGAGCATCAGAGGTTTTATGTTCCATGTTTTTGAGCCTTTCGAAAATATGTTTTACGTTTTGAGATGTGTCTTTATCAGCTACCAACAAAGCATCTGGCGTATCGACAATTATAAGATTATTAATGTCAACCCCAGCAACAATTCTATTAGTTGAATAAACTAAGCAATTATTGGTGTTGTGGAGAATGCTCTCCCCAATTATAGTATTATTTTCTTTATCTTTAGGTAATGTTTGTGCGATAGATAGCCAAGATCCTATATCGGACCAACCAATAGAGCACGGGACGACGGCAGTTTGTTCGCTTTTTTCAAATAAAGCATAATCTATGGAGATATTCTCCACATCTTTAAAGGTGTCACTATCCAAGTGCACAATGCTATTACCCTTTATTTTGTCGATATTAGAATGTTCTAGACATATTTTTGTGTCGAATAATAAATTCTTTGCATATTTTTCTAATTCATTTAAAAATGTACTAGTTTTTCCACAAAACATACCAGAGTTCCATAGGTAGTTACCAGAATCCAAATATTTTTGAGCAGTTTCTGAATTGGGTTTTTCAACAAAACGTTCTATTTTGTAGCCATTAATGATTTTTTGAGACTTATCTGCTTCAATATACCCATACCCAGTTTCAGGGTACTCTGGGGTAATTCCGAATGTGGCGATATAACCAAGTTTAGCAATTTCTATAGCATTAATTACAGCATTATTAAATGCATCCTCATTAGTAATTAGATGATCCGCTGGTAAGATTAATAATATTTCGTCATCACTATAGTGGGTTTTTGAATATAAGCAAGCATTAGCAATGGCAGGTGCGGTGTTTTTTCCGAACGGCTCTAAAATAAAATCGCAAATTATATTTTTAGTATTAACTTGTTGGTATTCATCTTGCATACGGAAGTGTGTTTTTTCATTGGTAATTGTCAATACATTCTTAACATTAAGTAAGTTTGTTGCCCGTTTAAAAGTATTTTGTAGAAGACTCTTCCCATCGGATAATTTTAAAAATGGTTTTGGGTCAGATTGGCGTGACATCGGCCATAGTCTAGAACCAGAGCCGCCAGAGATAATAACAGGTATCATTAAATTTTACCTTTGATAAGTATAATACGTACGATATTATACTATATTCTCTGCTTTTTAAGTTTGATGTTTATTTGGCATATTTTTAAAATATTATTTAGCACACTCGAAATTTGAGGTTTTTGATAAGCGACGCCGTGTACAATAGTCCATCAGGAGCGAAATCAAAAAGTTCAAATGATGACCGTGCTAAGCATAATGAATGAGTGTGATATTCAATGAGTTAGCCAGTTTTCTTTTGTTATGCGATACAAAACATGAAAACTAAGTGGGTGTTCTTTAGCTAATTTTGGGTGATGAAAGTCATCATTTACATTGTGTGTCATACCCAATTTTTGCATAATTCTTTCTGATTTGTGATTGTTTGAGGAAGTAAAAGCTACAATCTCATTTAAATTAAGTTGAGTAAATCCAATTTCAAAACATTTGCGTGCGGCTTCAACAGCAAGTCCTTGTCCCCAAAATTTCTTGGCGATCCGCCACCCAATTTCTACACATGGAGTAAAGTGTGCATTAAAATCAGGAACACTCAAACCAACACTACCAACAAACTCTTTGGTATCTTTCAATTCACAGGTATAAAATCCAAAACCATGAATTTTAAAAGAACTTTTAATTTTATGGATTAGTGCCATACTTTCCTCGTGCGATAGTGTTTTAGGAAAATGTTTCATTACCTCAATGTCTTGGTTTAGTGTGAAATAATTATCAAAGTCATTATCCTGCCACTCACGTATAATTAATCGTGTTGTTTCATACTGTATCATAAAATTATGTAATCTTAAAAACTAATCATCGCAATTGGATGTTGCAAAGTTGAACTACTAAATTTACCACCAATGGAATCCTTTTGCCATAATTCCAAGTATAAAAGCAGTATTAATACCCATCCAAATTAAAGTTTGAATCCGTGTATTTGAAATTTCTTTTTGTAACGCAAGTTTAGCATCGGCTATATCTTTTTGCAGTGATAATTTTGTTATTTCTAAGTCAGATTTCGTCACCAACTCATTTGACTTTAATTCTTTTCTAATTTGCTCTACAGCAACCTCAATACTCATCTCTATTTGACGTGCTTCAATTCAGCATATTTTTCATTAGCCCCCAGCAATTTTGCTTGTTTAACAAATTCATAAATATCTAAATATTTTACTTGATTTATTGTAATTGCAACCATTTATATCTCTCTTTACTAAACCGTACAATGATATATTATCATTCCTACATTCCTTTAGATATTATAACATACCAACACCTATAATAGCGATAAAGATTAATGTTTGAAGTGTGGTTTTTTGATTAAGTGTAGGCTCTATCTGGGTTTCAGGGTCTTAAGTTACCATCAAATATCCATCTTCTTGAGCCTTTATGTGTTTTCAAAATGAGACCCATAATATCTCATGAAACACCTCATTTTGTCAAGACCCTGAAATCTATATAGAGCCTACACCATTTACTGGTTCAGAAAAATTCCTCCATCATATGGTTATGGTAGTTATACCATATTTGTTTAATTAATTGTAACAATGCTAAGGCTTAGATACGGGAAGTTGTGTTAAAGATGTGTTATAATATTTATCTGAAATAATTTGTAAAAAATATATAAAAATGTCATTAACCCCTAATACAACTGACTTAAAGCAATTGCCTCCACTTAGCTTATATGTACATATTCCATGGTGTGTAAAAAAATGCCCTTATTGTGATTTTAATTC
>CAITEL010000348.1 GCA_903891375.1 uncultured Neisseriaceae bacterium | reverse complement strand
GATGCTGTCATACCTGCGAAAACAGGTATCAATTTTAAAATTTTTAGCTGGATTCCTGCCTACGCAGGAATGACAATAACCCTCAATAAATATACGTTCCACGAGTTTTAATTGCACCCGTTGTTTAGCCAATTACGTCGAGCAACTGCTTTATTAGTTGCGCTGAGCGTAAGGATGCCATATCTTTTAATTCATTGAATGAGTGTCTTGCCACGTCATCACATCCAGCCATATCGGAAAGAGCTCTTATCACCAAAAATGGGATTTTGTTTACATGGCAAACGTGCGCAATTGCTGCCCCCTCCATCTCGCATGCAACTGCACCAAAATGTTTGGAAATAAATTCTGCCTTCTCTTTATTATCGATGAATTGGTCACCAGAGACAATTCGCCCTAGATGAATTTTATATTTCTGTGCTTGAATTAGCATAACCTTGTCTAACAATGATTTTTCTGATGAAAAAGAAAAAGTGTCCATCCGTGGAATTTGCCCTAGTGGGAGATCAAAAGCAGCCACATCAACATCATGCTCTACTAAATCTGAGGCTATAACAACATCTCCAAAACTCAGTTCTTTTGAAAGACTGCCTGCAACACCAACATTTATAATACAGTCAATTACAAATTTGTCTAAAATATATTGTGTATGAATCGCCGCATTCACCTTACCTATACCAGATAAAATGCAAATTAACTCATGATGCAAATAACTACTTTTAAAAACCGTAAAGCATTTTTCTTCTATACGCTCATACTTTAAGTGAAGTGCATTTATTATACTATCCAATTCTTCCTGCATAGCACAGATGATTCCTATTTTCATACAAATAACCTTTCCCATTCTTGTTGTGAGTTACCTTTCGGGTGCGTAATACCATAATCAGTAATATATGCTGTTATTAGCTCATGTGGTGTAACATCAAAAGCAGGATTATTGGCTGTGCAGTTATCTACAGAAATCTGCACATTAGCAAAACCAGTTACTATATTTGTAACTTCAATAGGTGACCTCTGCTCTATGATAATATCACTACCAACTTTAGCTCCACAATCAAATGCGGTATGTGAAACCGCCACATAAAAAGGAATATTGTGGTATTTGGCCAACACAGCTAATGAGTATGTTCCTATTTTATTTGCCACATCACCATTATATGCAATACGATCTGCACCAACTACTACCAGATCAATCAAACCACGAGACATTAAATAACCTGCAGTATTATCGCAAATTAGCTCGAAAGGGATGTTTAGTTTAGCCATTTCCCAAGCAGTTAAACGTGAACCTTGTAGCAAAGGTCTTGTTTCTGAAACATAAACTGAAATATTCTTGCCTGTTGTATGTGCGTTTCTTATAACACCAATTGCCGAGCCAATCCCTGGGCCAGTTAAATTACCCGTATTACAATATGTTAATATTCTCGAATTAGCAGATACTAGCCCACTGGAATAATCTGCTATTGCTAAACTTACATCTATATCTTCCTGATAATGTTGTAATGCAATTTTCACAATATGACTAATATTCAGTTTAACTTCTAAACGTGCAACTTTTGTCATTTTTTGCATAGTCATAGACAAATGCACTGCTGTTGGGCGTGATGATTCGAGATATTTTGCTGTATCACAAAAATTATCTATGCTAGGTGCTGACTCAAGTGCATATTTTACCATGTAAATACCAGCAGCAATTCCGATAAAAGATGCCCCTCTTACTTTTAAATCTTTAATAGCAGTGTACATATCTTCTGCCGTATCTATTATCAACCATTTTTCTGCATGGGGTAACATAGTTTGATCTAGGACTTCTAACTTGCCATTATAGTATTTAAGGCACATACAATCTAGGTTTATCATATTATTGTTAGTATGGTGTTCGCTTTTCATATGGTTATATTTCCTACACTCTCACGTATAGCCAGCAACTCTGCCATTTCCATATTATTAAGCGTTGATAAATCCCCTATAGATGACGCTTTAAGCAATATTTCACAAGAATGCTCTAACCGCTCTATCCCAAAATATGCCTCTAATAGACTACTTCCCCACGCTAATGCCCCATGCCGTGACAGGATCATCATTTTACGTTCAGGAACATGTTTCGAGATTTCATCTGCTAGTTCCTTGCTTCCTGGTCGCTGATACGGAACAATGGGTATTATACCAGCTGCAATTACTAATTCGGAGATACAATTATTGGGTAACTGTTGCCATAGTGGCTTAGCAATACTTAAAGCTATTGCATTAACAGGATGAGCGTGAATCACTGAAGTAGCCAAACCGTTACTGGCATTATAAACAGCTAAATGCATTGCTATTTCTGATGAGGGGGTCCCTTCAATAACATCTCCGTTTAAGCTAATTACAGCAAAATCTGTTTCGGATAACCCCCAATTAAAAGAACCTGTTTTGGTTATCAAAATTCGATCTTCAAAACGAAAGCTAATATTACCATCACATGCAGCCAACATGTTTTTATTATGTAGCATCTGACCAATCTGCATAATGGATGATTTCACTTCTTTAAGTGACTCTTGAGGAAAAAATGTCATATATAATGCCTTTTTAGTATTAATGGTAATTCATTTGGTGTGATTTTATCACGATTTAATAGCATTTCCTTAGCAATATTTATTAAAACTGATTTAATATGGTTTCTTGCCTCTAAAGGTAAATCTTTGATTTCTGGTGTTCCCACACCACCTAGTTGACGACGCATGATTTCAATTGCGGCATAACCAAATGCATCAGTTATCATATTGTCAATATGCATAGATAAGAATTCTTTGAATTGTTCAGGAGAACTAAACCCTGCAATATTTAATCCAGAAACTTTAACCATATTACGACAAAGATTCAAACATTTATTTTTAAACATCTCATATATGTTTACTATGGTTGATAAATGCCACTCCAATATTGCAATAGAATTTGCTTTTTTACAATTAGCAATGTAAGAAATAATTAAATGTGCACTACATTGCCCTAAATCAAATCCAGTAGGCCCAAACATGGCAAACTCACTGTCTATAATTTTTATTTTATTATTACTATCTAACATTATTGATCCTGTATGTAAGTCACCATGTATTAAAGATTCTGTTGATGTTAAAAACTTATATTTTAATTGCAATATCTGGCTCTTTATCTCCCAATTGTTGTAAATCTCATCTCTAATATTTTTAATATTTAAATCCGCAAAGTTATCATTATTAGCAAAATAAGGAACTGTAAAAACATATTTTTCAGTTAAAGCAATGAGTTCTGTATTTGCCACAATTTTTTGTTGCAACTGTTTAAATTCTTTATTTTCCATAGCAAATAAAGATGTTTTTATATAAATATTCGCCAAAAATGTTGATATTTGGTCAGCTAAATCAGGGGTTAATTTATTTTGCAGTAGAT
>CAITEL010000347.1 GCA_903891375.1 uncultured Neisseriaceae bacterium | reverse complement strand
GGAAAAGAAAAGTATGCTGATTTAACCGCCTCTTCATATCTATTTAACCAAAAGAAAGACCCCATAGGTAAAACCATATATGGCCGTGCTTCACCAACAATATGTTTTAATCCCCAAAACACAACATAAAAAGCAATTATTAAAAATAATATTCTGAAAAAATAATCACGTTTATATAATAAGATTATTACTAACAACAGTGACATTAATATAAAATGCTTAGGGTAAGCTATGTAATTTGCCACTAACCACACTTTATCTGGCAGTAATCCGTGCCAGCTATTTATTGCAAGAAAAATTGGCTCGTTCAAATGAAATATGCCTATAACAATTGCCAATAATAAAAACACAATAAATAACCATTGATTACCAAAACATCGAGAATAACTCTTACATGAGTTCATTGGACATTGCATGATTTTTCCTTCCATATTTAAAACATCACCTAGAACGTATTATACCATTATATTCAGTATATAAAATCAAAAACCTCGTGGTAAGCAGCGAGGTATGTTTAGAGCAAAAACTTTTACAGAGCAAGGGCTGGATACCAGCCTTCGCTGGTATGACAGTGTCGCAGCAAGCTGCGAGGAATTATACCCAAAGAAATTAAAATGACATTTTGTCACCACCACTTCAATGTTTTTAAATACATTCAAATACGAAATTAACTAAATTGCGTTCAGATTCGTTAAATTCGGCACCAATAAGGTAGATTTTATCATAGCCTTGCCCAATATACTTTTGGGCATAGTTTTTGCTTTTGATTTGCTCTAACGCACTATTTGTGTTTTTGGGGCTAGTTTTAGTTTTTAGCTCAAAAATATACACTCGATTATGCACTAATACTGTTAAATCAATCCGACCTAAGTTAGTAACATCTTCGGCAATTACGTTATAACTCATCCCTACTAAAAACGCGTAAAATAGGGAGCAGTAAAACCCTTCATAATGTGCTATGTCATTATTAGTATACCAATTGTTCGGAATACTCGCAAATAAGCTAATTATAACCTCATGCATATCTTCTAAGTTATCATCAATAATGCTTCTAATAAACTTTTGACTGATTTGCGAGGGAATTAAACCACTACCATAAATGTATTGTAAAATGTATGCATTTAAACTCATTTTTATTTCATAATTGGGGATAGTCAGCCAAATAGCACTTTGATAACCTAAAGTTGTCCCATCTTGTGCCTGTGATATAGTTAAATACCCAGCTTGTAACATTAATACCGTTAGTTCGATTTGGTCAATATCAAATGAATCGAAAAACACAGGGTCAACACTAGTTTTTAATAGATTAGGTAAAAAATAATGATTTTTCATTAAGAGTTTAATTAAAAACGACGGATTACCGCTACTAAACCAATAATTATTAAACTCTTTATTTTCTAAAAACAACATCGTTGAATAAGGGCTATATACCGTCACAGCATTTTTTGCAAACCTAAAACCATTATACCATAACTTGATTTGCGCTAAGCATGTAGCAGTATCTAGTTTTAAATTCTCCGCTACTCGATTAATATGTGCTGTAAAATAACTTAGTAATTCATCTTGGGTAATGCCACACACAGTAGCGTAATGGCTGGACAATGTAATATCGGTAAGGTTATTTAATCCACTAAAAACCCCAACTTTACTAAAACGTGTGACGCCTGTTAAAAAGACAAAACGAATTTTTTCATCAAGACCTTTCATTATTGTATAAAAGCCTTTTAAAAT
>CAITEL010000346.1 GCA_903891375.1 uncultured Neisseriaceae bacterium | reverse complement strand
TATTAAATAATTTAATTACTAAATCATTGAAATATAACCCGTATGATAGGCGATTAAAATCGTCTAGATCAAAAACGTCATATTTGACTGCAATGATTTTTAATTTTTCTTTAATGTATTGTTTTAGGTCAACATCAGTATCTACATTAAAATCAAGTTGAATTATAGGAAATTCCTGCCAACTCCAATCACTATGATAAATCCACTGGTCTTTAAATAGTTCTTTATTACCCATAAAAACTTCATATAGTGTGGAGAGTAGGGTGCTTTTACCAAACCTACGGGGTCGTGATAGAAAAAACTTGCTGGGAAGTTTCACCATTTCATAAATAAATTTAGTTTTATCTACATAGAGAAAATTATTATTGATTATGGTTGCAATATCAGAGGTGCTAGCTGGTAGTGGTTTTAGTAGTTGTTGCATTTGCGGTTGCTCATGAATTATTAGTTAAATATTGTACCATATGTGTGGGGTTTTATGTTAGAGAATACGTAATACAGAAATATTATGCAACGTGCACCTAGTTATAATGAATTGTGCAATAATGTTATCTAGAAGTGTAGTAAGTGGCGCATTTTAACTGACGCTTAATAATATTTATAAAATCTATTTTCATCAAGCAAATTATATGATAAAATCATGCACACACAATATAAAATTTTAAAAATGTAAAGAATAAAAAAGAGACAATACAAATATGATTAATATTAAATTACCAGATAATTCAGTAAAGAGTTTCGAGGCGCCACTTAGTGTTTTGGAGGTGGCAAAGAGTATCAGTCCAAGTTTAGCTAAAGCTACATTAGGCGGGCTGGTTGATGGTGAAATTCGTGATGCAAGTCATATTATTTCAAAAGATGGTAGTTTAAAAATTGTGACGGAAAAAGATGCTGATGGTTTAGAGATTATTCGCCACTCTACTGCTCATTTATTAGCTCAAGCGGTAAAGCAACTCTACCCAACTGCACAAGTTACAATTGGTCCAGTTATTGAAAATGGATTTTATTATGATTTTAGTTTTGAGCGTGCTTTCGATCTAGAAGATTTAGCTAAAATAGAAAAACGGATGCAAGAGCTAGTTAATCAGAATATAACAGTTACACGTAAAGAAATGCCAAGAAATGAAGCGATTAAATATTTTGAGTCGATTGGTGAAGAATATAAAGTTGAGATTATCTCCGCAATTCCAGAAGATCAAACAATATCATTGTATACGCAAGGTGATTTTACTGATTTATGTCGTGGGCCACATGTTCCAAGCACGAGTAAAATAAAAGCATTTAAATTGATGAAAGTTGCAGGTGCTTATTGGCGTGGCGATTCAAAAAATGAAATGTTGCAACGTATCTATGGCACAGCATGGTTAAATCGTGATGACTTACAAAAATATTTAACTATGCTTGAAGAGGCAGAAAAGCGTGACCATCGAAAGATTGGTAAGCAATTAGATTTATTCCATTTGCAAGAAGAAGCACCAGGGATGGTGTTTTGGCACCCAAATGGCTGGCAATTGTGGCAGGTAGTTGAGCAATACATGCGTAAAATGTATCTTAAATATGACTACAAGGAGGTTAAAACACCTCAGATCGTGGATAGGATTTTATGGGAAAAATCAGGCCATTGGGAAAAATTCCGTGAGGATATGTTTAGCTTAGAGACGGATGATAGACAATATGCGATAAAACCAATGAACTGTCCATGTCATGTGCAGATCTATAAACAAGGTCTAACTAGTTATCGTGACTTACCTTTGCGATTAGCCGAGTTCGGCTCATGTCATAGAAATGAAGCATCAGGTGCATTACATGGTATAATGCGTACTCGGAACTTTACACAAGATGACGCACATATCTTTTGTATGGATGAGCAGATAGAGGCAGAAGTCATGTTGTTTATTGATATGCTGTTTGAAGTATATAATAAATTTGGATTAACTGATGTTGCGGTTAAATTATCCACTAGACCAGAAAAACGTATTGGTAGTGATGATGTTTGGGATAAAGCTGAAAATTCTTTGGCTAATGCATTAAACCATAAAGGTTTAAATTGGGAGATTTTACCAGGTGAAGGTGCTTTTTATGGTCCTAAGATAGAATTTGAAGTTAGGGATTGTATTGGTAGATCATGGACTACAGGTTCAGTTCAATTAGATTTCTCAATGCCAGTTAGACTTGATGCTGAATACGTCGCAGATGATGGTTCTAAAAAAAATCCAGTTATGCTACATCGAGCAATATGTGGTTCATTAGAGAGGTTTATTGGAATATTAATCGAGCATCATGCGGGTAAATTCCCTTTTTGGTTAGCTCCTGTTCAAGCGGTGGTACTTAATATTTCAGAGAAACAGGCTGATTACACTTTAAGGGTACAACAAGAGCTAAAAGCATCGAACATTAGATGTAATATAGATTTAAGTAATGAAAAAATTGGTTATAAAATTAGGGAACAAACCTTAAAGCGAGTTCCATATTTAATTATAATCGGGGATAAAGAAGTAGAAGATGGCAAAATTACGTTAAGACACAGAGATGGCAATGACTTAGGTTCGATGAGTGTTGATGAGTTTATTCGTTTAACACGAGTAGAATGCTAAGAGTTTATAGAATTTATAAGGAGTAGTACCATAAGTACTGAAAAACAAGTGCGCATTAATAACGAAATAACATCGGAGCAAGTTCGTGTTATTGTGGATGAAACAAGTGAACAATTAGGTGTAATTAGTTTGAAGGAAGCTTTGCAAAGAGCTGAAACCTTAGGTGTTGATTTAGTTGAAATTTCACCTAATGCTAATCCACCAGTGTGTAAATTAATGGATTTAGGCAAATTTAAATATCGTGAACAAAAAAAAGCTCACGAAATGAAGATGAAGCAAAAGCAAGTTCATTTAAAAGAGATTAAACTAAGACCTGTTACTGATGAACACGATTATCAAATTAAATTAAAAAATGCACGTAGATTCTTGGAAGATGGCGATAAAGTTAAATTTATAGTACAATTCCGTGGGCG
>CAITEL010000345.1 GCA_903891375.1 uncultured Neisseriaceae bacterium | reverse complement strand
AGTACCACCCATTTCTTTTACTAATACTTTTTTTGCTTCCAGCAAATTATCAAGATAGTTGTAATTTCCATTTCCTTTATCTGCCAACTGCATCATTTTCGAATCTTTATAATTACCTGTTCCAACGCCAAGCACAGAAAGAAAAATGCCGTCTTCTCGTTTTTTTTCAATCAATCTAGTAAGTTCACCATCACTACTAACACCTACATTAAAATCGCCATCAGTAGCAAGTATCACTCTATTATTTCCGTTTGGTAAAAAGTTTTCTTTGCAAGTTTTATAAGCCAATTCAATACCTGCACCACCTGCTGTAGAGCCACCTGCTTCCAATTTATCAAGTGCATCAATTATTCTATCTTTATGCGAACCAGATGTGGATGGAAGCACCAAACCTGCATTACCTGCATAAACCACAATTGCTACTTTATCTTCTGGGCGCATTTGGTCTGCTAATAAATGTAAAGACGATTTTAATAACGGTAATTTATCTGGCTCATCCATCGAACCCGAAACATCAATTAAAAATACTAGGTTATTTGCCGGCATATTATCTAATTTTATTTGTTTACCCTGCAACCCAATATGAATAAGGTTATGGCGACTGTTCCAAGGACATTCGGTGTATTCGGTATTAATAGAAAATGGCTCGTTCCCTTCGGGCTGTGGATATTGATAAGGGAAATAATTTATCATTTCCTCCACACGCACCGCATCAGCAGGCGGCAAACTACCTTGCGTAATAAACCTGCGAACATTACTATAGGATGCTTTATCCACATCAATGCTAAAAGTAGATAAAGGGTTTTTCTTAGCATCTTTAAACTCATTATCATTTATTTTGCTGTATTCTTCGGTATTAAAAACCTCCGCTTCTTTCTTTTTGCCATCCGGTGTCGCCCAAGTATAGCCCATGTCATTGTTTCTCCCTCCTCTCATATTATAACTTTCTCGCGACACCACTTTATAAGTAGCTACATCAGCTTCAATTAAAGGAGCTTGTTCAGTAACAACTTCCAAAGTCTGCAATTTCTGTTGCGCCGCATCTAATTTTACATCGACCATTTTGTTGGTGTTTGCTGCTACGGTAATTCCCGCTACAGTCTTTTTTTGATAACCTATATAAGTTACCACTAACTTATAAGTACCATTAGCAACATTTTTAAGGCAATAAAGAACTGTAGACCAGAGAACATTATAAAAACGGAAATAATTTAATAACAATAAAAAAATTTAAAAAATGGAAATTAGACTATCACAACCACTTATAAGCAATTTAAATATTCGTAGGTTTTTTAACCTTATTTTGCTTTCATTTAGCTTATTTATTACAAGCTGTAATAATTTACCAGCAGACTTACAAAGCAGAAAAGATGAATGTAACGCTAAATACAAGGAGTTAGCTGACCAAGAAAAAAGCGCAAACAGTAGTTCTGACTACAAACAATTAATAACTGATTATACCAGTTTTAAAAATGAGATTATAAGTTATACTGCTGAGTGTAATAGACGGGGGATTAGTAAAGAAAACGAGAAATTGGTCAGTGAAATTAACGATAAATTATCAAAGTTTGAAAGTTTATCCAAAAGCGATAACTCTTATAGTAGCGGCAACACCTCAAGCAGTAGCTCCACATCTTATGATAAGAATACTGTTTACAACCAAGGAATGGAGGACTACACTAATACTTTGAGAGGCGGGGTAACAATGTCAATTTCTGAAGAAAGAATGGTGTTTGATGTTAAATTTCCTAATGGCACGGATGAAGACTTTCAGAATTATAAAAATGGTTGTCAACGCGCATTTTGGAACTGGAAATCAAATGGTAATTAGTCTTATTTTTTATCCAACAGATGACCAAACTAAAAATTTGGGTTATAATTTCAAAAAAATAGTCTTTTCTATTTTTCTTGTGTATTTATTAATACAATAACGAACACTAAAAAATAAAAAATGAGAGACAAAATAATAGAATCAATCGAAAACATTAAGCAAAAGGCGATACACAATCAAACCAATGACATTCCCTTTGTTAGATTATGCGAAGAATCAAAAGTGTTATTAATACTAGCGGAAGAAAAGCTAAATCCAGATGACGAGTTATTAAATGAAATAAAAAGTTTAATAAACAATTTGTGCCGACCTTGAATAGAAGCCCAGCCCATAACAGCACATTTGCAATAGGCGGGGTTTCGTGCTCCGCAGACAGTTTAGTATTATCCGAAAGTTTTGTGCTCCGCATCAACATTAGTGGTAAAAATCCCGCCCATCGCAAATCTGCAAAACGTTATCGGCAAGTTTAGTAGAACGTAACCGAAACGCAACGGGGTAGCTGAAAACCGAAAGAGTAAGCAAAAAATAAATAATTAAACAAACAAAACAAAAACAAAATGAAAAAAACAATTTTACTTTTAAGTTTAGCATTAACATTAAATGTTTCTGCTCAAGTACCGAGTTATGTACCAACAACTGGACTTGTTGGTTGGTGGGGGTTTGATGGAAACGCAAATGACGAAAGCGGTAATGGTAATAACGGAGTTGTTTATGGAGCAACACTGACCGCTGATAGAAATAGCGTTGCAAATACTGCTTATGATTTTGATGGTATTTCTAATTATATAGAAGTTTTATCTACTCCTTCTTTATGTGTTTCAAGTGCATATTCTATATCTGCTTGGGCATTTGTAATAAATATTGCTGGTGTAACGAATTATGAACCAGCTATTGTTTCTAAAATAGTTGATGGCGATTGGTATGGCGGTTATGAAGTTAGAGCAGGTAGTCCAATGACTTCTTTAGGAACTTCAGGCAATATTGGAGGAACTAATATCTCTTTAAATGGATTAACTAGTGCTATGAATGCTTGGTATCATATCGTAGTTACATACGATGGTAATAAAGTTAAATTTTACCTTAATTCAATTTGCACAGACTCATTAAATATAACAGGCACTTTACAGACTAGTACTATTCCATTAAGGTTTGGAAGAAGAGGAGGAGCGGGCACATATAATGGTTGGTATCCTTCAAAATTAGATGATATTGGTATTTGGAATCGTGCATTATCTCAATCAGAAGTAGCCTTTCTATATCAAGGATGTATGGTATCTGTATCAAGTCAACCATCTAACATAACCGTAAATGTGTCTAACAACGCACAATTCATAACATCATCTTCCGACACGAGCGCAACTTACCAATGGCAAACGAATCTTGGCACAGGATGGATGACTTTATTTAATGCAGGGCAATATAGTGGAGCAACTAATGATACATTGACAATTACAAACTCAACGCTTACTAATAATAATCAACTTTTCCGTTGCATAATATCTTCAAGTTCTTGCAGAGCAGACACATCGAACATTGCTATATTAACAGTAGTAAATAGCGGTGCAGGTATAAACGATTTTTCTAAAGTGAATATGTTTTCTATTTATCCAAATCCTGCAACTGACGTAGTATTCATTGAATCTAATTCAGACATTCATCAAATAAAAATTATAAATGTACTTGGGCAGGAAGTAAAATCAATACAAGCAAATTCAAAACGAGTTTCATTTTCAACAACGGACTTACCCGACAATATTTATTTTATTCAAATCAACAATTCAAATGTTCGATTGAAATTAATTAAAACGCATTAACAGAAATAAATTAAATAATATACGATGGAAGAAATATTGAATAACTTAATTGTTGGAGAGACCTTATATACAACAGCTCTCGGTACTAATTATTTATTTATTGAAAGGAGCAATGATGGTGGAGTCATTTATTCTATAAATATAGAACGAAAGATATTGCCATTAAATACAATTAATACAGCATTTAATGATTCATTAAATGGAATAGAAATAAACGCTCAATGGTATATAAATTATAATCAACACGAATACGAAACGAGAGGATGCAATCTTTCTGTATTATCTGAATTATTAAGCCGAGTTTAAAACAATATGACACGAAACACGCACGAACAAAGAAAACCAGCCGATAACATAGGATTTATGCAATAAGTATTGGGGGGGGCAGAATCGCTAACTTTAAAGTGTCTGCGGAAATCCCCCCAATACTTACTGCATAAATCCTTCAAACGTTCGTTATGGGCAAGTTTAAAAAACGACACAACGGAATGACACAGAAAAGAGAACCACCAAAGGATAACTTTGATAGTTCCTAAAAGATATTTTGTAATATTGATAATCAAAATTGGAGACCAGCGACCACTTAAAAAAAAACGGGGCGGACACCGAAAAGCCAAATGAGTAGGATAATCGTAAAATAATCAAATGAAAAATACAATAACAATTATTGGAGCAATAATATTTGCTTCATTCATCTTTTCAAGTTGTGGCAATAATCCAGAGAATAAACAAACTCAATCAACTGAAATTAAAAAAGACAAACAACCGCTATTACAGCAAGAATACTTAGGAAATTATCATGGTATTCAACCAAGTTACTTTATGAAAAATCAATATGGGGACGATATGGTAATTAATGGACAAAAAGTTCCAGTTCCTTCAATTGACTTTAAGTTTCTATTAAAAGAAGATGGTGCGGTTAGTCTGCAACAGACAAACTTGGAAGACAATAGCCGAGTTTACTATGATGGGACGATTAAGATTATTAGTGATGCCACGGATATTCTAAAATTAGAATGTTCATTAAGTGACGGAAAATCTTCCAATCCCACATACACTTTAGCGATAAATAAATCTGATAAAACTGCAATTTGTATAGGTAATGACGAACCTGAATTTAAACTTGAAAAAAATAATTTAACCAAATCTAAATAATACACAAAATGAAAAAGCAATCAATCTTAATCACAATTTTGTTTTTTACTTTTTCGGCAATAATAATGAGTTGCGGAAATGGCGGACAAAACACAAAAACTAATTCTCAATCCAATGAAGTTGAAGAAAAAACCATTGAGCAACCAAAAGTAGAAATCAGTGGCACATATTCGGGGACAGACAACGTTGGTATGGAATCAACAATTATTCTTCGTAGTGGAGGAACTTTGATTATTCAAGCTTCTGTTGGTGACGGAACACCTGATTACGGCAATTGGACTGGGACAGCAGACAATTTATCTTTATATCATAAAGACGTTTATGGTAATGATGAACTAATCGGAAGAGCTGAAGTTACAAATGACGGTTTGAGAATTAAAGGTGGTAAATTTTATAGTAGGCAATAAAAAGAGCAAATGACAATTGAAGAAATAAAGGATGTTATCATTCCATACTTAGACGAACCTGTTATCAATTTTGAAATTGAAAAAAATATTTTTGCCGAATTGGGCGGTAGGGAAAAATTCAACCAAACAATTCGGCAGAATGTAAAGACTAAATTTGGTGTATATGTTTGGGTTAATAAAAAAACAGCCGAAATATTATACATAGGTATGGCTGGTAAGGTAAAAACAGATGGCTCATTGGGTGACCACTCTATTCAAAAGAGGTTACTCGCATCAAGAGGCAAAGACAAAGTTTCAAAAAAGGACATTCAAACTAACGACTATGTAAGCGAGTTCATGATCCAAAACGAAATTGACTCTTTGGACATTTTTATTATGTATTCTAAAAAAGATGAGCCGCCAGCTTATATTGAAGCATTGCTATTGTATAAATATTACAAAAAAAACAATAAACTTCCACGACTAAATAATTCATTTTGACAAACAAGAAAACCAGCCCATAACAGCGGTTTTGCAAAAAAGCGGGTTCAGTGGTTAATTAAACATTCTTACTCGCATCAACTTCTGTGGTATGTTGACAGTTTTGTGCTCCGAAATCCGCTTCTTCGCAAAGCCGCAAAACGTTGGTGGCAATTTACAAAACCGTAAAGTATGCATAGAATTAAAGACTATTTAAGAGCCGATGAATATGAAATACGGCATTTTGAGAACAGACGTGAAAGACTAATTGAAGATTTGCTACATTCTAATTTTCAAGAATTATTTATTGATTGTTGTTTTTACTATTCCGCTGGAACTGATGCAACACCAATAGTTGGATGTCTCGATATTACAAACAAATTTGTTTATTGTGATATACATGAAGAATTAAATTATAGTGATTCTATTTACAAGTTGAAAAAAAGACTGAGAGAAAACAACTGTATTGAACAATGCTATTGTACTATGGAGCCTAAATGGTTTGAGTTGGACCAAGCAAAATACAAAGGAAATTATGGACTTGAATATAATTATGAAATAAAAAATTTTAAAGCAGAATTTAGTTTATGGAAGAGTGAAGGAAAATATTTTACTTTGATTTATATTGATTTTGATAATAATGTTATTTGGCAAAATATTTTTATTAAACATAAAATAAAGCCAAAGATGATTTGTAACTATAATTTTTTAGGTGGAGTGGACTTTGAATACCAGCCTCTAAGCGAAGAAATGATACCAGATTATTGGTTAGGTTATGGACAACACGTAGATGGATTTATTGAGTATAAACAAATTGAATATTTGAGCGGCTATGCAGACCCGGGACAAAAAATAGAACTTTATAAACGAATGAATAATGTTAATACCTAACCAAACTGCCACCAACAGCGGTTTGAACGCAAGGCAGGCTTATGTGCTAAATTCAACATTTGTAGTTCTATTTGGCATTTGTGCTTTATTGAACATTTGTGCTTATAATCCTGCCCTGCGTCAAGCCGCAATAACGTTAGCGGTCATGCTTAGGACGACAGTGCTAATTTTAAACTGACGAGAAATGAACAAAATAATTGACACACTTTTGAAACTTGGAGTTATCACAGCTCTTATCGTTGCAGCGACAACTAAGCAACAGTCCTTTCATGGGTTTGCTTGCCGTCCCATTATAAAAATACCCACAATGATCAGTTTCCTTCCCACTTTTAGGAATAAAACTCGGATCGAAAGCAAGAATCAAGTGCTCTGAACAATGATCCTGAACCATGATTTTGT
>CAITEL010000344.1 GCA_903891375.1 uncultured Neisseriaceae bacterium | reverse complement strand
TGCACGTACAGAACATATTAAACAATAGACCAAGAAAGGTTCTTGGTTATTTAACTCCTAATGAGGTTATGTTTAAACATTTAAATCGCGTATATCGACATAAGGGTATCAGTGTCGCATTTGAAGCTTGAATGGGCGATTTTTTGCAAAATCTCCTTAAAGTTTTGTTGTTGAAAGTCTTTGCCTATATTAAAATCAAATTTCATTTTTTAAATATCCTTTAATTCTCATAACTAGTTGGTGCAAT
Organism: uncultured Neisseriaceae bacterium; assembly: GCA_903891375.1. Lineage (GTDB taxonomy): Bacteria > Pseudomonadota > Gammaproteobacteria > Burkholderiales > UBA11063 > Aquella. The sequence goes on along the minus strand of CAITEL010000344.1, from coordinate 2,570 downwards.
CACCATATCTCGAATACATATCGACTGCGGTTGCTGATAAATAAACCTAACCACATTTACAAAATCCGCAACTGCAATTACATCATTTAAATTTTTACCTAAATTTGCAAGTAGTGGCGTATCAATTATTGCTGGTGAAATATTGCATACTCGAATATTATACTTAGCTTCACTTACTCGCAATGAATCACTTAAACTTTTAACAAATGCTTTTGTAGCACCATAAACGGTAGCATTAGGACGAGGATAACGATCCGATAATGAACTAACATTGATTATTGTTCCAAGTTTATTAGTACGCATATATGGTAACACCAACTCAATTGTATTCGTTAACCCTGTAGTATTAATATCTATCATCTTTTGTATTTTGCTAATATCAATATCACAAAAATCTCCATTATATGCAGTTCCTGCACACGTAATTAATCCACAAATTTGATGTTTTACTGCAATACCATCAATTATAGCCTGAAATTTTTGATAATCAACGACATCACAAGCAATATTGTGCAAATTTGGATATAACAATTGTTGTAAATAATTTATATTACGTGATACTGCAATAATTATGTTACCTGTAAATTCTTCACAAAATTGCTTTACACATTCAAAACCTATTCCACTATTAGCTCCAGTAATAATTACTACCTTTTTATTTGGACTCATAACTTACCTACTTTCTATACTAAATGTTCCATTATTAATTTGATAATATTTATCAATAGCTAATTGATGAATAAAATCATTATCATGGCAAATTAAAATAAATGCTCCAGGATAACTTCTTAATACCTGTATTAAATGTGCTTTTGTCTCCAAATCAATGTTATTAGTAATTTCATCTAATAATAATAATTTAGGCGGTCGAGCCGCAATTAAGGCTAAACTTAATCGCACTTTTTCTCCACCAGATAAATATTGCGTCGGTAAATTAACCTCCTCATTCTTCCTTAATAAAAAACTATTTAAATGATCTCGTATTTCAGCATGACTCCATGTTGGCATAACCGCATAAATTATCTCCACCACTGTCTTGTTCGCATCTAATTGTGAATAATGCTGTTCTAAATATCCAATATCTTGAATATTTGGAAAACACCACTCTCCAGATTTACTTATGATTATATCACCTAATATGGCTTTTAATAATGTAGATTTACCACTTGCATTATCTCCACGGATTATCATTTTTTCCATACTATTCAATGAAATATTAATGTTAGACACAATAAGTAGTCCGTTATACCCACAACTACCATCACTAATATTTACAATTGTTTTATCTCCTAACACCACTGCATCTAAATTAAATTTAGGAATTAATACTTCATGTACGTACAAACTTTGTAATTCCTCTACAACTCCTTGCTTATTATGTAAAATGCGTGCTTTATTATCCACTGCTGTAGTGACACTACGACTCATTTTTGCGGCACTACCAATAGTTGGCCATTTTCGTTCCTTAATATGTTTTTCACCACGAACCTTACTATTTTTTGCTCGGTGCTGTTCTTTCATTAATGTTTCGTGCGCTTGCGTTTTCTGATAATTTAAATCACGTATTCGAGACTCCAAAGACTGCTCTTTATGTTTTTGCAACTCTAGATAGTTCTCATATCTGCCATTAAATATTGTAACACTACCATTAGCCACATGCCAAATAGTATCAATCACATTACGTAATAACTCTCTATCATGCGTGACAATAATCAACGTGCCTGAATATCGTTTTAACATTGAAATTAATGCCTTACGATTTTTAACATCTAAGTGATTGGTTGGTTCATCCAACAATAAGACATTTGGCTCTAATGATAATGCTTCACTTAAGCGTTTATTAAATCTTTGCCCACCACTTAAAATATCGCCATCATCAATCAATTGTGGCACATAACCAACATTTATGTCATCCGGTGCTATTATCTTACCATCATTTGGTTCAATAATCCCTGCTAAAATTTTAATTAAACTTGTTTTACCACTACCATTACGTCCAATAATCCCAATTCTTGAACCATAATATATTGTAGCATTAAAATCATCAATACATTGTTTTTGCCCATAACTAATTGATAAATCACTGAAATAAATTGCTTGATGCTGTATTAATTGCATAAATGTCTCCACTGACAGTAACAATAGAAAAAGATTAATTGCTATTTTTCTAACTACTGCTACGTAGCTATTCATTTTAAAAATAAATAATTAAATATAAGATCGTGTACTTATCCATATTCAACCAACAAAGTAGTGAATCTGTTTAAGCACAAAGTAAGAAGTTTAGTTATATCAAATATAACTAAGATAATTTGAATCGCAGGTGAACTGCTTATTTGTTCATTTTGGTTTTACACCTAGAAAATAAAAATGATAGACAATTATTATACCTCAAATCAAAATTTTTGTGTATTTTTTTGAGATAGAATCTCACTGGAAGTGTAATTATTGACGCCTAGATATAAAATACTGTATAATAAGGTATTGAAAATAAAATAATATCAATAAAACCCGCTGCAGAATTAATAATTAACGTTGATGGTGGGCATATAAATACTATTGAACCGGGG
>CAITEL010000343.1 GCA_903891375.1 uncultured Neisseriaceae bacterium | reverse complement strand
CATATCGAACAGGACAGTGAAACGTTTCATCGCCGATGATAGTGTGGATTTATCCATGCGAAAGTAGGACATTGCCAAGTTCCCCTTATTAAAAGCCAGCTAAATTAAATTTTAACTGGCTTTTTTTATGTGCTATAAATTTTGTATAAATATATACTGAATGCAATAAACTGTGATAAAATTCAGGGCTGAAGAATTAAAATGAAAAAGAATTTAGCGAGAATACTAGTTAAATACCAATTATGCACCCTGATAATTTTGTTATTAATAACAGCGCTGTTGTTTAAAGGCAAAAATAATATTTTATCGGTATTATTTGGTTCGTTAATTGTTATATTATCTACTTTTTTATATGGATGTATTGCTTTTGCACAAGGTTTAGTGGTTAAACCAAAAATAGCAATAATGCTACATCAAAGAGCAATGTTATTTAAATTTATATTAAACACAATGTTGTTTATGTTAGTAATAATATTTTTTAAGCGCTGTAATTATATATTTTTATTTGTTAGTTATATTATTACACAATCTACAGTTTGGCTAATCTTATTAAGAAAATAAATTTTTTGTACTTTAGGGAAGAAAATGGCTTAATCATTTGAATATATAACGCATCATTTGACACACAATAATGTTTCGTTAGAAAATGGAACAGAAAAATTCTGGTCATTGCACCTAGATACCTTTTCTATGTCTCTTTTTTTGGGTTTTATTTTCTTGTTTATTTTTATTCGTGTTGCTAAAAAAGCAAAGATTGAGAATCCTGGTAAATTCCAATTATTCATTGAATTAATTATTGATATGGTAGATTCTCATGTAAAAGATATCTACCATTATAATAAAAAAAGTAGATTGATTGTTCCGTTAGCGTTAACAATATTTTGTTGGATTTTTTTAATGAATCTTATGGATTTGTTACCAGTAGATTTAATTAATTTTGTAAACCATAGAGTTGGTATTCCTGAGGCTAAATGGAGAATAGTAGCCTCTGCTGATGTTAATGCTACTTTTGCTATGTCAATTTCAGTTTTGTTTTTGATTATTTTTTATAGCATTAAAGCAAAGGGTTTTGGTGGCTGGATTAAAGAATTATTTAGTGCCCCATTTGGAATTGCTTTTGCCCCAATTAACTTTATATTTCAAATACTTGAACTCGTAGCAAAACCGATTTCATTAGCATTACGGTTATTTGGTAATATGTATGCTGGGGAGTTGATTTTTATTCTAATTGCACTTTTACCATGGAGTGTGCAATGGTTACTTGGGGTGCCATGGGCGATATTTCATATTTTGATTATAACGCTTCAGGCCTACGTTTTTATGGTGTTAACAATTGTGTATCTGAGTTTAGCTACAGAGTCTCACTAGTTTTTTATTTTTTGTATTTTATGGAGTTTATTTATGGAAGCAGTTATTTCTAATATTTCAGGTTCAACAGCAATTGCCGCAGCAATTATGATTGGCTTAGCGGCGCTTGGAACAGCAATCGGATTTGCCATTCTTGGTGGAAAATTCTTAGAATCCGCAGCGAGACAACCAGAGCTTGTTTCAATGCTACAAACAAAATTATTTATTATAGCAGCTTTATTGGATGCTATTTCTATGATTGGTGTTGGTATTGCATTACTCTTTATTTTTAGTAATCCATTAATGACGCAAGCGGTTAGTTTGATTAGTAATGTATCTCACTAAGATATCTGAGGTCATGGTTTTAAGGAGATAATCAGTGGAGATTAATGTAACCATAATAGGACAAATAATCACATTTGTTATATTAGTGTTGTTTACAATGAAATTTGTTTGGCCACCATTAAATAAGATGCTGGAAGAACGTGCAAAGAAAATTGCGGATGGGTTAGCAGCGGCAGAAAAAGGCAAGCAAGAACTTTTAAATGCTGAATCTAAGGTTGCGGAGGAATTAAAGCATGTTCAATTAAGAGCAACCGAAATTATGTCGAACGCTGAAAAACGTGCGAATCAGATTGTTACGGAGGCTAAAGATAATGCGACAAAAGAGGGCAATAAAATCCTTGAAGATGCAAAACTTCAAATTGAGCAAGAGTTTATGCGAGCTAAGGAAGAACTTAGATTAAAAGTTGCTACATTGGTGATAAGTGGAGCAGAGCAAATTTTGAAAGCTGAAATTAACAAAGAGCGACATGAGTTGATATTAGCAAATCTAAAAGCGGAGTTGTAACAATAAATGAGTGATATGAATAATTTGGCTCATCCATACGCAAGTGCCGTATTTGAGTTAGCTAAAAGCACCAAGAGACTAGAAGATTGGCTTTCCTACCTAAATAAACTGAGTATGCTTAGCCAAAATTCTGAATTTAGTAGTTTAATTCATAATCCTAAAATTACTCGTGAAGCATTATTGAGTCTTTTACTGGAAACTTCTGGATCTAAAGATGTTGAAGTTGAGAAGTTTTTAAATTTATTATACACTAATGCTAGGCTTAATATATTAAGTGAAATATATAATTTGTACGAAAAGTTGATTGAAAATTATAAGAATACGGGAAAAGCCTTAATAAAATCAGCCTTTGCTATGAGTGATAATGAAATCCGACAAATAGAACAACTTTTATCGAAAAAGTTTGGCAGAGTAATTTCTGCAAAGGTAACTATTAACCCTGAGTTAATTGGTGGTATTAAAATTATGATAGATGATTTGGTTATAGAGTCATCTATTAAAGGTAGCTTAGAGAAAATGGCTACTCAACTTATGAAATAGGAGTGATTCATGCAGTTAAATCCTTCCGAAATTAGTGATATTATAAAATCAAAGATACAAGGCCTACAAACTGGCAATGATTATCGTACAAAAGGTGTTGTAGTCTCAGTAATGGATGGTATTGTTCGTATTTTTGGCCTATCAGATGTTATGCAAGGTGAAATGATTTTGTTTCCAGGGAATATCTATGGTATGGCGATGAATCTAGAGAGAGATTCAGTTGGTGCAGTTATACTTGGGAGCTATGAAAGTATTACTGAGGGAGATGAAGTTTCTTGTACTGGACGTATTTTAGAAGTTCCTGTAGGCCCAGAACTAATTGGACGTGTAGTAGACTCATTAGGTAATCCAATTGATGGTAAAGGGCCAGTTAATGCTAAATTGACATCACCAATCGAAAAGGTTGCACCAGGTGTTATAGCCCGTAAATCAGTTAGTCAACCATTACAAACAGGGATAAAATCCATTGATTCTATGGTACCAATTGGTAGAGGTCAAAGAGAATTAATCATCGGCGATAGACAAACTGGTAAGACAGCTGTTGCTATTGATACAATTATTAATCAAAAAGGCACTGGTGTGACATGTATTTATGTTGCAATTGGTCAGAAAGCATCTTCAATAGCCAACGTTGTTCGTAAATTAGAAGAGCATGGCGCATTGGCTCACACAATTGTGGTGGTAGCATCAGCGTCTGAATCTGCAGCTTTACAATTTATAGCACCATACTCTGGATGTTCTATGGGTGAATATTTCCGTGATAGAGGGGAAGATGCTTTAATTGTATATGATGATTTATCGAAACAAGCAGTAGCATATCGTCAAATTTCATTGTTATTGCGCCGTCCTCCTGGTCGTGAAGCCTACCCAGGTGACGTATTTTACCTACATTCAAGATTACTCGAAAGAGCCGCTCGTGTAAATGAAGAATACGTTGAGAAATACACGAATGGACAGATTAAAGGTAAAACAGGGTCTTTAACGGCGTTGCCGATTATAGAAACACAAGCTGGAGACGTGTCAGCATTTGTTCCAACAAATGTTATTTCGATTACGGATGGTCAAATATTTTTGGAAACTGATTTATTTAATTCAGGGATTCGTCCAGCAATAAATCCAGGGATATCTGTATCTCGTGTAGGCGGTGCGGCACAAACTAAAGTTATTAAAAAATTAGCTGGTAGTATCCGCATAGCACATGCTCAGTATCGTGAATTAGCAGCCTTTGCACAATTTGCATCTGATTTAGATGAAACCACCAGAAATCAATTAGCACATGGGCAGATAGTAACAGAAATAATGAAACAAAAGCAATATATGCCGCTCAGCGTTGCTGAAATTTCAATTGTTCTTTTTGCTGTTAATAATGGTTACTTCAAAGGGATACCATTGGTAAAAGCGTTAGATTTTGAAACTGGTTTTTTATCGTTTATTAGGTCAAATGCAAGTGTTACAATTGATGCAATTAATAAAAGTGGTGAAATGTCTAAAGATAATGAAGAAGCGATTAAAAAAGCTTTAGATGAATTTAAAACCATATTTGCTGCATAAGTTATAAGGATGACATAATATGTCTGCTGGAAAAGAGATTCGTTCAAAAATTAAGAGTGTTCAAAATACGCAAAAAATCACGCGTGCAATGCAAATGGTTGCAACTTCTAAAATGCGTAAGACTCAAGAAAGAATGCGTTCTGCTAGACCTTATGCTGAAAATATCCGAAGAGTTATGGCAAATCTTATGCATTTGGGTTCTTATTCTCGCAATATGACATCCTTTTTACGAAATCCGACTGAAATTACAAAAGTTGGAATAATATTAGTCACCACAGATAAAGGCTTGTGCGGAGGTTTAAACACAAATTCACTAAAACTTTTTTATGAAAAAACACTAGATTTTCAACGACAAGAATTAGTGGTTGAAGTGTGTGCACTAGGGCATAAAGGGTTAAATGCGGTAACTAAAGTAAATTTAGATGTTATAGGGTCTACTGTTGGATTGGGTGACATACCTAAAATGGAAAAATTGGTTGGCCCTTTGTCTGGAATTTTAAATAAATTTTATGAAGGACAAATTGATGCGGTATATATTGTGTACTCGCAATTTATTAATACAATGAAACAACAATCTGTATGTGAGCAGTTACTACCATTGGTAGATAAAGTAACAAAGCTTGATGCTAAGTATGCACGAGATTATCTATATGAGCCTGATCCTACTTCTGTATTGGAGGGGTTAATTAGGCGTTATATTGAATCAGTTGTTTTTCAGTGTGTAGCTGATAATATGGCGTCTGAACAAGCTGCACGAATGGTTGCAATGAAATCTGCAACAGATAATGCAGGCAATGCAATAAATGAATTAAAGTTGGCTTATAATAAATCAAGACAAGCGTCAATAACGAAAGAGTTGGCTGAAATAGTTTCTGGCAGTGCTGCAGTTTAAAAAATATTTATTTGTAGGAATACAAAATGACACAAGGTAAAATAATTCAAGTAATAGGTGCAGTGGTCGACGTGGAATTTCCACGTAATGAAGTACCTAAAATTTATGATGCATTGAAACTAATTTCTGGAGGAAGTCTTGTTTTAGAAGTCCAACAACAATTAGGTGATGGTGTGGTGCGCTGTATTGCGATGGGTAGTTCTGATGGCCTTAAAAGAGGTATAGAAGTCTTAAATACCAAAAACCCAATTTCGGTGCCAGTTGGTCAACAGACACTTGGGCGGATTATGGATGTGCTTGGTAACCCTATAGATGAAGCTGGCCCTATCAATGCCGATGAAATCAGAGCGATTCATAGAAATGCACCAAAATTTGATGAAATTTCTCAAACCACAGAGCTTTTAGAAACTGGAATTAAAGTGATCGATTTGCTTTGTCCTTTTGCTAAAGGTGGTAAAGTTGGTTTGTTTGGTGGTGCAGGTGTTGGAAAAACAGTTAATATGATGGAGTTGATTCGTAATATTGCTATCGAACATAGTGGTTACTCAGTATTTACAGGTGTTGGCGAGCGTACTCGTGAAGGTAATGACTTCTACCATGAAATGAAAGACTCCAATGTTCTTGATAAAGTTTCTCTGGTGTATGGTCAGATGAACGAACCACCAGGAAATAGATTAAGGGTAGCATTGACAGGGTTAACTATTGCTGAGAAATTTCGTGATGAAGGCAAAGATGTTTTATTATTCGTGGATAATATATATCGTTACACTCTGGCTGGTACAGAAGTGTCAGCATTATTGGGACGTATGCCATCAGCTGTAGGTTATCAACCTACATTAGCGGAAGAAATGGGACGCTTTCAAGAGCGTGTAGCATCTACTCGTGATGGATCAATTACCTCAATACAGGCAGTGTATGTTCCAGCGGATGATTTAACAGATCCGTCACCAGCAACTACATTTGCGCATTTGGATGCGACTGTTGTATTGAGTCGTGATATTGCATCTCTAGGTATTTATCCAGCTGTTGATCCATTAGATTCATCTTCACGTCAATTAGATCCACTTGTTGTGGGGGATGAACATTATAATGTAGCACGGGGTGTTCAGGCAACATTGCAAAAGTATAAAGAACTTCGAGATATCATAGCAATTCTCGGAATGGATGAGTTATCTGCTGAAGATAAGCTTACTGTAGCTCGTGCTCGTAAAATACAAAGATTTCTATCCCAGCCATTTTTTGTGGCTGAAGTGTTTACAGGTTCACCAGGTAAGTATGTTTCATTAAAAGACACAATTCGTGGATTTAAAGCAATTTTAGACGGTGACTATGACCATTTACCTGAGCAAGCATTTTACATGGTAGGAACTATAGAAGAAGCTGTTACTTTAGCTAAAAATTTGTAAATCTTAGGAGTTTATACTAATGGCAAATTTAATGCAAGTAAATTTTGTAGATTCCGAGTCGCAAATTTTTACTGGTGATGCCGAATATTTAGTAGTTAGTGCATATGATGGTGAAATAGGGATATTTCCCCATCATATGCCATTAATTAGTAAATTAGTACCAGGTGTTTTACGGATACAGCTACCAAATCAAGAAACGCAACTAGTCTTTGCAATTTCTGGTGGTTTTATTGAGGTTTGTGATAATAGAGTAATTGTTTTGGCGGATACTGTTGAGCGAACTGATGAGCTTGATGAAAAACGTCTTATTGAGCAAAAAAAGGATGCTTTACAAAAATTACAACGATCTGATTCCACGTCAACTGTTGAGGTAGCTAAGGCTCAAGCTGCTCTTGAAATAGCTATTGCACAATTAAAAGCACTTAATTTTCTTAATAAGAAAATCAAATAAAAGAAACTGTCAGTGCTAAGGGGAAATGTCCCCTTTTATGAGGTAAAATAGCACCTGATGAAATAATTTTTCATGAGGTGAGTAAATGATAAAAAGTATCGCAAATAATAAATTATTATAAAATGCTGTAATACAATATTTCATTACTATGGTCCAACTTTGCTAAGCTATGAGTATCAAAGTATGGTATTGTATTGGGTTGAGCATGCCAAGTGCTCCTGAGGGCTCACAGGCGCAGTTTGCGATGGCCATGGAGACATTTAATGTTAAAATGATAAAAAAGAACGACCCTTCACAGGCAAAGAGTCCTGTAGAGTGCTAATCGCACATTACAAGACAGACTGGCTAAACGGTTTCAATTGCTTGGCGTTAAAGATGTTGAAGTGGTAACATCATTACTTACAGCCTAATTTCCCGAAAAAATTATACCTAGGTTTTGCGTGGTAGCTCAATTTTTAAACATTTCAAAATTTCTCTTTGTTGTTTAGTTAACTCAGTAAGGATATAACCATATTTACCAGAATATTTAATT
>CAITEL010000342.1 GCA_903891375.1 uncultured Neisseriaceae bacterium | reverse complement strand
TTCATTGAAACTTTTATCAATAATCAGTTTTCCTTCACTGGTGGCAGCAGACCTACGGATACCCAAATCAACTCCCATTGCCAATTTGGGTTTTAGTTGAGGATGTTTATTTTCAAAGGACAAACAAATATATATGTTTCCATTATCTTCATAAATTAAAGGATCTTGGTAAGAATATTTCTCAAGCAATTCTTTAAGTCGTGGATAAATCGTAAATTCAAATGTTTGTCTTTTATTTGCAGTCGTTATACGAATTGAAGATTTGTTAGGTATAGAATAAAGTCTTTTATCCAATCGCATTGAGAGATTCTTTTTCTCAATTGGGTTTTTTATTTTATGTTTATTTGATTTAATGGAACGGTATGATGAAATACATTCATTTAGAGAACGAATGATTACTTGAGATGTTATTTCAGGATATTGTTTTCTAATATTATTATATACTTTGGAGTGTAATATTTTTGGAACAATTTTAGATTCGGAAAACTGTTCTTTAGAAGCAAAATTAAATACAAATTTTTGATATTCAAGCAACTTTTTAAGTTCACTTGTATCACCAATCAATTTTGTATTATAAGTAATCACACTAATATATATCACACAATAAACTAAAACATCAAAAAAAGTTAAAATGTGTGATTTATTTTGTGATTGACAAATTTTTTATTTATGTTAAATACGATACGATAATTTTCAAAATATAAGCATAAAAATAAGTATGGGTTTGCCCATTGATTTTAAATTAGCATGATTTATATTTGCGTTCATGGTGATATGCATTGTACAATATCGGGAGTCATATTCCAATATTGTACAATGCATAAATATTAAAGATATTTCTTTATTTCAAAAGTTTGTTAAACTATGTGCAGGTAGAATTGGTGGTATATTAAACAAAGAAAGTTTAGTTGCTTATCTATTAGGTCTAGAAGATATGACCAAATTAACTTGCTAATTTTATAAAACGGATGGATACTGCTGTAAATGGAACAATGTAAAAAATATAAAGTGCTAATAATAGCCCCAGCATGGGTTGGTGATTTGGTTATGAGTCAAACATTATTTAAAGCTTTAAAAAAGCACTATGGTGATAACGTAGAGTTAGATGTTTTTGCAAATAGTTGGACTAAAGGTTTACTGTGGCGAATGGATGAAGTGAGCGATGTAATTGAAAATCCTTTTCCTTCTGGTAGCGTTGCACTTCTAAAACGAATATTGTGCGGGTTTAGTTTAAGAAAACGTAAATATAATCAAGTAATAATATTACCGAATTCGTTAAAATCTGCCATAATGCCGTTTTTTGCAGGGATTAAACAAAGAACAGGTTTTATTGGCGAGTTTAGATATGGTTTAATTAATGATATTTATAAATTAAATAAAACATTTTTACCACGTATGATAGATAGGTTTTGTGCTTTGGCTAATAAAGGTAATAAACCATATAAAATAGATTTTCCGACTTTAAATAAAGATATTCAAAACCAATGTGAATTAATAGAAAAATTTGCTATTGATACTACAAAAAAAATAGTGGCTTTTTGTCCAGCGGCAGAATTTGGGCCAGCCAAAAGATGGTGGCCTGCATATTTTGCACAATTAGCAACGTTGCTAATAGATGATGGATATATAGTGTTAATTCTTGGTTCTAAGAAAGATGAAGGTCTGGGTAATTTTATTATAAGTAAACTTGACGTTAGTACGGGCATATTTAATTTATGTGGTCAGACTAGTCTAGAAGATTCGGTGGATATCTTAGCCATGTGTCATGCAGTTGTTACTAATGACTCAGGGTTAATGCATGTCGCTGCTGCTGTTGGTACAAAAGTAATTGCGATATATGGTTCTTCATCACCTAATTTCACTCCTCCATTATCTTCAAAAGCACAGATTATTCAAGTACCCCTTAGTTGTTCTCCATGTTTTCAACGTACCTGTAGGTACGGTCATTATCATTGCTTAATGCTGGTTACACCAGATGTTGTATATGCACGGATAGTAGAGAATAAATAAAGTGATAATTTTTAATTTAATTTTTTAGGAAGAATTTAAAATGTCAGTTTCTATATATAATTTCTCAGCTAAAGATATTGACGGTAATATATTAAATTTTGCAACCTTAAAAGGTAAAGTGATACTTATAGTTAATACAGCAAGTAAATGTGGATTTACTAAGCAGTATGCACAGTTGGAGGAACTATACAAAAAATATCATGCTGGCGGATTAGAAATAATTGCGTTCCCGTGTAATCAATTTGGTCACCAAGAGCCTAGTGATTTTAATGAAATTAAGCAATTCTGTAGTTTAAATTACAATGTTACATTTAGATTGATGGATAAAATTGAGGTGAATGGGACAAATGCTCATCCAATCTATCAATACTTAAAGAAAGAGGCACGTGGGATTTTCTTTACGCAACGCATTAAATGGAATTTTACTAAGTTTTTGCTTGATAGTAATGGGATTGTAATTAAAAGATACCCTCCACAATTTGAACCATTAAAATTAGAATCAATAATTCAAAAAATTATTAAAATAAAATAACTAGGAGACTTTATGGACAAAATTATCTGTTTTGGCAAAAATTATCAAGATCATATGTTGGAGTTGGGTGATAAACCAGTTACTGAGCCAGTAATTTTTTTGAAGCCAGCCAGTGTGGTTAAATATTGCACTGCTTGGGGTGATAGAGTAAATGCTTTTTTCCCAGAGCAAGAATTACATTATGAATGTGAATTAATTTTAAGGTTATCTAAGGGCGGATATAAATTATCACATGAGGAGGCGTCCAATATGATTGATGCGTATACTATTGGTTTAGAAATGACTTTAAGAAAAGAACAGGCTATTTTAAAATCCAATGGTCATCCATGGACGATTAGTAAAGTGTTTCCTGATGCATGTATTATAGGACCTTGGATAGAAACTTCAGATTTAAGTTTTCTTAATGCTGATTTTAATTTTACCTTAGATAATGAGTTAAAACAAAGTTCATCTGGTAGTAATATGCTATTTAATCCGATAGATTTAATTGTGCATGCCAGTGCGTTTTTTCCACTATGTGCTGGTGACATTTTGTTTACTGGTACACCCTCAGGTGTTGGTAAAGTTAATCGTGGTTCCATTGGTGTAGTAGAAATTGCAAATCATCAGTATACAATAACATGGAGCTATACTACTTAGTGCGCTCAAAATTTGGGTTTTATCGCAGGCATTGTTATCCTAGTATAAGAATGCCCTATATAGGTTTAATCTCTTTGGGTATAATTCATCGTGGCCTTGTCACGACACTGTTACAAACTATGGTGAATGAATTGAACAAGCTTCTTTAACAAGTAGTATCAAAAAGCTATTCACATAAATAATTATTATTTTAAAATATACATACCATTGTTAAGCATAGTAATTGCCTTTTGGGTTATTCCTCTAGCTTGGCTAGTGGCTATGTCGTTTTTATTGTTCGGCTTAATAATTGATTCATAACTAATTTTACCAATTAGCATATAGAGCAGATTTAATTTGGCAATATTCCAATTCTTAAATTGTGTGTCAGTATTTAATTCTGGTGCTTTAAAAGAGTAGTATTTTTCTTGATAAGAAAATGCATAATTAAGTAATTGACTTTCTGAGTTTTTTGTACTAATAATCTCTAACCCAACAGGTAATCCATTGTATTGAGCAACTGGGAACGTAATTTCAGGTAAGCCACTATTTGATGCTATTACCGATTGTGTTCCAATAGTTTTGGTGTTACTGGCAGTTCCAACGCTACCGCTAGGTAGAATTAAACCATCTAGGTGGTTTTCTTGCATAACATTGGTTATGTATTCTTGGTTTTTAGTAATTGTGTTGATTGCTTGTTGATATTCTGTACTTTGCTTTGATTTAACGCTTTTAATAAATTTTGCACAATCAAGCGGTTTCCCATATGCTCTAGTCTCACTGGTGCAAATTGCTGCAAAATTATCAATAGCACTAATTGTATGATTATTAATAAAATACGCATTAACGTCTTCAATTGTCCCAGCCATATTATTATTTCTAATCAAATTATATTTAGGCAGGGTAATTTCACTAATTATGACACCTTCTTTTTTCAAATTAGTTTCAATATTTTTGTATATTGTTGTAATAGAAAGAGGCATTCCATCCCAAATAGATTTTCCAGCTACACTTTTAATAATGGCGAAATGTTTTTCTTTTAAACTATGGTTATTTAAATTTTGGGTATAATTAATGTTATTATTTGTCATTATGGAGAGTAGATTAGCCAAATCAATAACATTATTTGCCATAGGCCCTGCTGTAGCATCAATATTACCTAGTGGAAAAATGCCTAAAGAATTTATTAATCCATGAGTGGGTCGTAGTGCATAAATTCCATTATACGCTGCAGGAATTCGTACAGATCCACTATTGTCAGTTCCAATAGCTAAAGGAGAAAACCCAGCCGCAATGCTAACGGCACTACCACCACTGGATCCACCTGAGTTAAAGTTAGGATTAAATGCATTTCCAATTCGCCCGCTTAAACTACTAACACCGACCATTCCCGATGCTAGTTCATCCATGGAGCTTTTTGCAATAATTATCCCACCTTGTTTTTTAATATTCTTTACAATTTCAGCATCATTTAATGGATATGTTCCAATTAAACCTAAGCTACCACTAGAGGTACGTAAACCAGATACATCAATATTATCTTTTACAATTACAGGTATACAAAATAAGGGTTTAGAAGAAAATTTATCACCATTAGTATCTAAATTTATGGCGTCAGCAACTGCTTGCGGATTTATTTGCGTTATCGCATTAAGTGGTGTATTGTCATTCGATGTACTTAAGTTGTATAAGCGAATTCGGTCTAAATAGCCCTTAATCAGTGCTTGGCAACTAAATTTATGCTGTGATAACCCAGTTTGAATTTTTTTAATGTTAGGGTAAACAGTTAAAAAAGAATTAACATCAAATGTTGGAGTATCTGCGAAAGCAACAGATGTTAAAGCTAATAATAAAAGTATGAGTTTCATCAAAAAAACCTTTAATATAATATTTATCTAGATCTTTATGCAGAGATTACGATTTCACCTCGGAGTGAATTAGGTAAACTTTCAGTAATTTGTATATCAATTATTTGTCCGATTAATCTATC
>CAITEL010000341.1 GCA_903891375.1 uncultured Neisseriaceae bacterium | reverse complement strand
GTATTCTCAAAAGAAAAATATCTGGTGGAAGTATGTCAGTAGAGGGCGTTAGAGCTTACGCTATACTACAGTCTATTGCTCAAACTTGTCATTTAAGGAACTTATCTTTTACGGGCTTTATGACACAAAGTATTATTCATTATATCCGCACTGGTAAGCCAATGCTATTAAGTGAATACGAATCTAAAATAACCAAAACAACTGAAAACCCTATTATTGAAATACAAAAGGAAGCTGCTTAATGAAAAAGAAACCATTATGTGATAAATGTGGCAGTCAAAACTTGAAGGTACAATTAGTAACCTACCCCATGCAAATGGGTGAAAAACAAATTACTATTGGTAGAGTAACTGTCAGAAAATGTTTAGATTGTAATCATTTAATTCCAACAGAAAAAGGACAAGAAAAAATTACTCGATGCATGATAAACATGATGGATATTATGATGCTTCATGGTTGACCCATTCAAACCAGTTTGAGCTCACGGTTTATTTAATGCAAATCCATCTACTTTGTCTCATGCATTTTAAGTTTTTATTTATGTACTATATCCAACGAAGGTTGAGACAATCACTTATCTAAACAGCATTTTTTGTATTTCTTTCCACTACCACATACACAAGGATCATTTCTACCTATTTTGTTATGGTTTCTAAATGGAGCATTAATCTGCTCATATTCATAATAATTTTCTTTAAAAGCTTTTCTAGTGCAATCATATCCATCTTGAATATAGGTAATCGTATTACTATCATTAGTTAATAATTTTTTAAATTCCTCTAATCCAGCTTTAGCTAACTTAGAATCTAAAAATTGTGGTCCCAGTGTTGGATTTGTTTCTGAAATTGTTTCATTCCAAGTATAATCCATTAAAGCTATAATGTGTTGTGTTTCATTGCCGTTATGATCTAATTCAATCATCTGAAAAGCACTACTATTACAGTCACATTGTGGATCAGTGCAATAAAAAGGAATAAACATATACTTAGCATCGGGTAAAATATCGTGATTGCGTGTAGCAATAATTAGTGGTCCGTTATCATTGTTTAAATAAGTTTGTTTCATGTTGGGTATCCATAATAAATCATGTGTAAAATAGTAATTCGCATTATTTGGGCTGGCATTTTAAGCCCTACAGATTATAATACAGAACTAGAGCTATCTAACTTAAATAGACCACCTAGATGTCCTAAATGTGGCATAGCTGATTCCTTACATTCGCATGGATGCTACTATCGGGATATTCGTTGTGTCAAAAATGGACTATTATTGGTAGTTCAAGTCAAGATTTTACGCTTTTTTTGCAAGGTATGTCGTAAAACTTGTTCGTTTTTACCCGAATGTATACCACCACGGCGTTGGTATCTATGGAAAACGCAACAATTTGTAATCCAAAAATACTTAAATGGTTGTAGCATGCGGGAAATAAATACAGAAACAAGCATACCGATTAGTACATGTAAACGTTGGTGTAAATGGCTACTAACTAAATATAATAGCTATGCATTAGTACTAAAAAATATAGCTGGAAATCTTGGGGATGCTCTACGTGATACTGCGGGTAAATTCAAACAATTCTGGCAAAGATGTTTTGATCATATTAGTTTAGATCGAGCAATGCTACTATGCCATCAAGCTGGAGTT
>CAITEL010000340.1 GCA_903891375.1 uncultured Neisseriaceae bacterium | reverse complement strand
GGCTTAATGTCAAAACCACAAACTATATTTTCTGAAATACAAGTTGCTTTAAGCATTGCAAATGAAAATGATCCATTACAAATAAAAAATGTAGATGAACTAACTGCTCAAATATATCATGAAGAAAAAATAAAAAGAGGTTTTATCAAAAATCGCATAAATACACTTTCCAGTGCTGGTGAGGCAATTAGAAAATTCCTAATAAGTAATAATGTTCAACCAAATAATGTTAAATGGACTGGCTCAGAAAATATTGGGGCGTATACCTCGGTTGCTAAGGATATTGAAGTATCAAATTATAGAATTTCAGTAAAAGAAAATGCTGATGTTTTTATAAATGGTTCTCCTGAAAGAATTTTTATTTATACACCACAAGGTCTCATTTGACAAACTATTCGAGGGTGTGATTGGTTTTATAAAACTGCCCCTGTTGAATATAATGATTATTATCAAACTGCCCCTGTTGAATATAATGATTATTATCAAACTTGTATTCATGAATTAAATATAAAGGAATTTCCATTAGAGGTTACAAAATTTTATGATGAATTAAATAAAGAGCAAAGAAAAATATTTGGGAGTAAAGTTAAGAACTTACATGATACAAAAAATTGCAATACTTTGGAAAAATATAGTAAGTTATGTCAGAAGGTTAGTGAAGAATCAGCAAAGCAATTTAATGCTAATCTAAGTAATCGTAAACAAGCATTATCTCCAATTTTTCATTTTTTCTTTAAAATTAATGGAATCAGTTATATGTTAGCTGGAACAGAAAAATCGCATTCGTTTGCTGTTTTATTACCGTCATCAGATGAGTGGATCAAGAATTATGAATTTAAACATATTGTAGCTAAACCTAAAATTGCTGGACAGCCTGAGGTTATTCTTGAATGTTTATTTTATGATAAAAAAAATAAAAAAGAATTTGTAGTTGACTTAAAAATTGAAATAAGGTGGTCTCATGGTAAATTTTGTGGAAACCCAGAGGCTAAAGTCTATAAACAATGGAGTTATAATAGTTTACCGTGGATAATCAATTTAATTTAATGATCTGTAATAATTATGTCAAATAAAATAATATATAATAGAAGGTAATTTAATGAATAGAGAACATTTTAACGTAAACATACAGTCTAAATATTTAGAAGAGTTGTGTGATAATGCATCACAAGTTTCCCTTTATTTAATAAATGGGATTAAGTTATCTGGTTTTGTTAGTGGCGTTGATGACACTTGTGTGTTGTTACGTGATAATAAAAATACTATGACGCAGTTAATTTATAAACATGCAATATCTACGATTGTTCCAACCAAAAGTCACATAGAAGAAGTCGAGTAAAATTTGAATAGTAATATAAAACAACATTATACCAATGCTTTATTGATTTGTATCAATATCAATAAAGAGCGTGATTTTGCCGAATTGGTAGAGGAGGGGGTTGAATTAGTGAATTCAGCTCAATACAACTTATTACATACGTTAACGGCCAATAAAGCGAGTGCCGACCCCAAATATTTTGTTGGTAGTGGTAAATTAGAAGAAATAAAATCCTTATGTGCTGGGTTAAATATAAAAGCGGTAATTATTAATCATAATTTAACGTCAACGCAAGAGCGTAATTTGGGCAAGGCATTAAATTTAGATGTTATTGATAGAACTGGATTAATTTTAAATATTTTTGCCTCACGGGTAAAAAGTAATGAGGGGATATTGCAAGTAGAACTTGCCAAACAAACTTTTTTATATACAAGGTTGGTTAATCGTTGGACGCATTTGGAGCGACAGCGTGGGGCTACTGGTACTGTTGGCGGTGCTGGGGAAAAGCAAATTGAATTAGATAAACGTATGATCCGTGACACTATCCAATCATTAAAAACTAGGATAGACCAAGCAGTTAAACAAAGAGCAACCCAAAGAAAACGTAGAGCCAAAATGGATATGTTCTCTATTTCGATAGTCGGTTATACTAATGCAGGTAAGTCTACATTATTTAATGCTTTAACTAAATCTAAGGTTTATGTTGAAAATCGTTTATTTGCGACTTTACAAACCACTTCAAGAAGTATGTATTTATCTAGTGAAAAAGAGGCTGTTATTTCTGATACTGTTGGGTTTGTACGTGATTTACCACATGCATTGGTAGCTGCATTTAGAGCTACATTAGAAGAAACCGTCCATGCAGACTTGCTTCTTAATGTGGTTGATATCTCACAAGTATTAAAAGAACGCCAGATTGAAGACGTTAAAGAAGTATTAAATGAAATTGATGCTGGGGCAATCCCCTCAATTATTGTATACAATAAAATTGATTTAAAATCAGAAGAGCTAGAGCGAATAGAATATAACAATGATGGTGAACCAGTAGCTGTGTATCTAAGTGCATTAAATCAGCTGGGTTTAGATGTATTAAAGCAAGCGATATTAGAAAAAATGGCTTATATTAAACACACTTTAACTAAGCAGGTTCTTGTGTATG
>CAITEL010000339.1 GCA_903891375.1 uncultured Neisseriaceae bacterium | reverse complement strand
TTTATGTTTCATTAATAAATTTTGAAACTTAGTGGCGCTTTTATCTAATAAAGGTAAATCGCCGTTAGCTCTATCTTCCAAGTAAAATTCAATTCCGCCAGTAGAACTCAAGCCACGAACAGGAGGTTGATTAAACGCCCGAATAGTTACGTTTTTATATTTAGCATTTAACGAATTAACAAAATTCACTAAACTATCCACTGATTCATCCTTGGATTTTCTATTTTGCCAGTTATCCAACATAGTGATTATAGTTGCTGCATATGCATTCGCACCACCACCAAAGAAATCATTACCCACAATTTGTGTTACTTGACTAACACCCTTTTTTGCCATAATCAATTTGGCAATATCCCCAGACATTTTTTCTGTATCATTTAACCCAGCTGTTGATGGTAAATTAACCGAGGCAATAAAATACCCTTGGTCTTCATTTGGCATAAAACTCAACGGAATAAATTTAAAAATTAATAATACGCTACAAAAAGCTATTATAAATGTAATTAATGTATATTTACCACTATCTATCAGTTTCCCTGCAATACGTAAATAAAAATACTTAATTCTATCTAAAATTTGATTAAATTTGATTCCAAATTTATTTAATTTAACCCTATCTTTTAATATTAAAGCACTAATTGCAGGAGTTAGTGTCAATGCGGTTAACGCCGAAATAACCACTGTGAATGAAATCGTTACCGCAAACTGCCGATATAATACACCACTTAAGCCACCTAAACACATCACAGGTAAAAATACTACCGATAAAACTAAGCCAATGGCAATGATTGCCCCAAAAACTTCACGCATAGCAATATTAACAATCCGTTTAATCGTTAAATTTGTATGTTTTTCTTTCAGTCTCTCTATGTTTTCTACAACAACAATAGCATCATCAACCACTATACCTATAGCTAAAATCATGGCAAATAAACTTAGTGTGTTTATAGTATAACCAAATAAATATAATAAAGCAAAGCTACCAATTACTGATACTGGAACAGTTAATAAGGCAATAATACTCGCACGATAATTTTGTAAAAATAATAAAATCACAATACCAACTAGAATAAACGCATCCCTTAATGCATCAAATACATTTTTAATGGAAGCTGTAACAAATTGCGTCGCATCAAAAGTGATTTTATATTTAAGCCCAACAGGAAAGTTTTTTGCATCATCTTCAAGTTTTTTTAAAACTAATTTTTTCACCTCCAACTGATTAGCCGATGGGTCCATAAAAACTTGCATCGCTACAATTTCACGATTTTCTAACCTTTTACCATCTCTAAAGGTTGACATTGGTACTACATTATAACTCGTACCACCTAACTCTACCTTGGCTACATTCTTGAGCCGAATAATTTCATTACCTGATGCACGAATAATAATATTCTCAAACTGTTCTGGCTTCGTATACATGGAACTACCAGTAATATTAAAAGTTAGTTCAGCTTTATTCGTCGGCATCGCATTACTACTACCTACCGTATATTCATTACTTTGCTCTTTAATCGCATTCGCAATATCGGTTGTAGATATCTTTAACGAATTCATGGCGTTCACATTTAACCATACACGAATAGCAAAAGTTTTACCATAAATACCTACCATACCTACACCTGTGACAAGGCTTAAATCATTGTATACTGTGCGGTTTAAGTAATTACTTAAATAATATTTATTGAATTTGCCATTACCATCATTATAAAAAGTTAAAAATACTAGCATATCTGGTGAGCTTTTACGCACATTTACACCTAATGCTTGCACCACAGCAGGTAATAGAGGCATTGCCGCATGAACCCTATTTAAAACTTCATTTACCGCAAAATTTAGATTAGTACCAATTTCGAATGTTAGCTGTACCGAAACACTACCACTACCAGTACTATTTGATGACATATAAATTACGTTTGATACGCCATTTAACTTAGCCTCTAATTGTGCGGCTACCGTGCGTTCAATTGTTTCAGCACTTGCTCCTGGGTATTTAGCTTGAACAGAAATAGTTGGCGGGGAAATATCAGGATACTGTGTAACGGGCATATTTAACATCGCCACTAAACCACATAATACTATTATAATTGAAATTACGCTAGCTAGAATAGGGCGATCAATAAAAACACGAACACGCATATAGGTTATTCTTTAATATAGTTTATCTAAAGATGGAATCTCCGTTTTAGATTTGGCATTTTCAACATAAATATTTAATTTTCTAAAATAATCATAAAATCTAGGGTCTTTATTCTCGATAGTTTTATATAAATTAGCCTCTTCAATTGATGTTTGATCAAGTATTTGTTGTGAAGTGTAATAAGCATTCTCGATTGATTCTATTGTGCGATTATTTGCTTTAATGGTTGCATTACTATTAGTAGATAAAGATGGCACCACTGATTCGTTAGATGAAGACGAAGCTAACGATGTATCGTTTTGTAACTGAGTGATTTTAATAATTTTAGTTTCATCAATTGAAACACCTAATTTAGCTAGATATATTGGCTTACTCGTAAGTGTTTTCAACTGATTTAAGTCTTCTACCGTAATAATGTTATTTAAGTTAGCATTAAGAGTACTTTCAATATTTAACGGTATATTTTTACTCAGTTCTTCATCTGAGCTGTCTTTGGTGTAATTATAATATTGCATAGGGTTTGTAACATGCCAAAGTGCTGCTACACTTATATTATAACTTGCCTTACCTACCGTTTTTGTGATTTCAACTAAATTAACTTGGCGATTTATATCTATATATATGACATCTTCCACAAATGGACTTCTTACATGCAGACCATTTGTCACCATTTTTACTGATTTGGTTACTAAGTTATGTGTAATAGCTACTTGATAGTTTTTAACACTAAATAATCCAATATATACACAAACAAATATCACTATAAATATAAACATGAATTTTTTCATTAGTTACTGCCCCAAATCTCTTTCACGATCAACACTACGGCTCACTGCTCTTAAACCTACATTATCGCTCTGTAGTTTATTATTTAAGGTTAAACTCCCCATATTAATTAATTCAGCCAATGATTTAGATAATAATGGGTACTTATTTCCATTATTATCTTCTATAGGTACCTCTATCAAAGCATCATTATACATTTGCTCTACTACTGCCTGCCGATTATCCATGTATTGTGGAAGCAATAAATTAAAACGTTTAATTCTATTCTTTGTAATCTCTATCTTATCCGCCCGATATGATTTAGCTTGACTAACTAACTCTGTTGCAATTGATGACTGAGTTTCTGGTTTACTCTTTAGTGATTTATTTATTGATGCTACATTAACCGATTCAACTTGCTGCATCTTAGTAATATTAACTTTGGCTACTTCAACACCAGATTTGGATAGTTGGCTATTCACCATATCTTTAATAGTATTACCCAATAAAGTTAAATTTGCTGAAGCAAGAGTTTCATATGTCTGAGCGACAATAACATTATGTAATATAAATTCTATTTCATAGCGTACCATGTTTTCAATGTTCTTTCCCATAACATCTCCAACAATATTTTGATCAATTACATAATTAGCATATAATTTTACAGGGTTAGTTATTTGATAAGAAAATTGAGTAAACATATTAATCGATACATCATCTTGTGTTATAGAATTATAATTTATACCGTTACTTGATAAATTAATCATATCACTGACCCTGGTATCCACTACATCTATATCACTAAACGGGTAAGGTACCGTTATGCCAAGCTTAGGACCTTTAACTACTGCCGTTAACTTTCCACTATTATAAACCATTGCGGTAGTCCCATCATTCGCATAATAAATGCCTGTTGCAAACCATAATACGATTAACGAGATTAACGTTACAATCAAATATGCAGAATCATTAACAATATGGTAATCATCATTATTTAATGGCGATTGATTTGGAGACTTTTGTTTATTTGGTAATTTTTGCTTATTATCACGCTTACCTAAAAGTTTAGCAATTCTTGCATTTAATTTATCAATTTTTTCAT
>CAITEL010000338.1 GCA_903891375.1 uncultured Neisseriaceae bacterium | reverse complement strand
TTTTTAAAGAAAGTCAATCTATGACGAAGTTGATCGTGGCAAATATACAAGTTAACTTAGCTGGTAATATTATTAATTGTGATGAAAACTTTACGAAGTTATTTTATTTACACGAGATGGATATACATAATTGTGATTTCCATAAAATACTAAACTATCCACTATTTAATAATATTAAATTACATACAGATAAACAAGCTGGATTATTTTTTAAAAATGTAGCGGGGATGAATGCATTACAAGTATTATATATGCATGTAACCAAGCATACAAATAATTATCACTTTAAATTTACCAATTGGTTAGATTGGCTCAACCAATTGTATCAATCCACTGAAAATGCATATAATTTAATGACTACAATCAATAACGATGATTTACTAAATTTTATTAATGTATCTGATATTTATGCTTTTAATGCTCTACATCCACTTTTAATGCATATTCCATTCAAATATATCAATAATTTATCTGGATCTGTATTTTATGATATATTAAGAAATTTCATTAATCGAAAAAATAATAACGAAATTACTAAAGATTATGCACGTAATATTTATAGTAGACTAAAAACCAGTATTAGAGAAGAAACAGGCATTACAAACATGTTGGTATCAGATGTAATTAACCATGATTTACTATTACGTACTGAAGAGTATACGAAAAATGAGATACATTCTACTGAAATAAAAAATATAATGATTCATCACACAACCATAGCAAATAATATGTATATTAAGGATTATAATGATTCACTACTTAATTTATTTTTAGCTACTGCTCATATTTGAACGAGCGAATGCATGCTTGAGCAAATAAATTTATATGTTATCGTTTTCCTTATGAGTACATTTATGGTAAAATCTATACTCACAAGTATATAAGTACCTAGACACATGTTATCAGGTATTTTATTTAAAGATATTTATGTCCTTTAAATTTAATAAGGGCAATGTCTGGATCCCAGCCTACGCTGGGATGACAAAAGTCCGAAAATTTGTGGTCTTGGTACTTATGTGAATGTTATGGTACTGACAAGCTAAATGTTTTAAAAAAACACTCCGCTGATTTACTATTAATCACAAGATTTTGTGTATAGGGGATAAAATGAAAGTATTAAAGTTTGGTGGGACTTCTGTTGGCTCTATAATTGCTATACAAAATGTGATAAAAATAATCAAAAATAACCTATCTAATAATGAATTACCTATTGTTATATGTTCTGCCATGTCTGGAGTGACGAATAAGTTAAATCTTGCTGCCACTTATGCCACTCAACAAAATGAAAATTACTTAAAGATTCTCAAAGAGATTGAAACTGCTCATTTAACGGTAATTTATCAATTGATTTCGATTAAACGGCAAAGTGATATAATTATCCAAATTAAAATGTTATTAAATAAGCTTGAAGACATTTTGCACGGAGTATTTTTACTACAAGAGTTATCTAACAAATCTCAAGCACTTATTTTAAGCTTTGGTGAACAAATCTCGTGTCATATAATAACCGAATTACTCAAACAACATAAAATAAATGCCAGATATATTGATGCACGTACTCTAATTAAAACTGATAATAATTATACTTCTGCAATAGTAAATTTTGAAGCAACTAATCGTTTAGTAAAAAAATTTATTAAAAACCTAAACTACATACCAATTATAACTGGCTTTATTGCCTCAACAATAGATAATGAAACTACAACTCTTGGACGTGGTGGCTCGGACTACACTGCCTCAATAATAGGAGCTGGAATTAAAGCGCAATTAATTGAAATATGGACTGATGTTGATGGGGTTATGACTGCTGACCCTAGACAAGTTAAAACAGCCACTACCATACCATATTTAACCTATAAAGAAGCCATGGAACTATCGCACTTTGGCGCAAAAATTATATATTCACCTACACTATACCCTCTTTACAAACAAAAAATCCCATTAGTGATAAAAAATACATTTAACCCTACACACCAAGGTACCGTGGTTGAAGATAAATCCCATTTAAGTGACTCAGTAATTAAAGGAATATCCTCCATTAATAACGTTTCTATATTAAATATCGAAGGTTCAAATATGGTGGGTATACCTGGTATACTTGGGCGGGTGGCTAAAGCATTAGCTAATAATAAAATCAATGTAATATTGGTTACCCAAGCATCTTCTGAACACTCGATTTGTATAGTCGTTACACAAGAAAATAGCCATTTAGCTGAAAGCACACTAAATGAAGTTTTTAATGATGAGATTCGTGTTGGTAAAATCGATAAAATCAAAGCTTTATCTGGTTTTTCTTGTTGCTCAATTGTTGGAAATGGTATGCGAAGTTATTCTGGTATGGCTGGGCGATTCTTTGCTACACTCGGTAAGCATGGCATTAACATCAATGCCATTGCGCAAGGTTCATCTGAATTAAATATTTCTGCAGTAATATCTACAAACATGTTGAATAAAGCACTAAATGTAGTACACGAAGCATTTTTCTCTCATAATGTAATTACTCTAAATTTATTTTTTATTGGCGTTGGATTAATAGGTAGTACCTTGATTACACAAATAAAATCCAATGCAGATTATTTAGAGCAAGAAAAACGTATTAAGATACGTATTATTGGCTTAGCGAATAGCAAAAAAATGTTATTTGCTGAGACAGGTATCGATATGATAAAATGGCAACAAATACTTAAAACTTCAACAAAAATCAATTTAAGCACATATGTATCCACCATGAAACAATTAAACCTTGCTAACAGTGTATTTATTGATTGCACATCAAGTCGTGATATTGTTGCTTTATACGAGAAAATATTATCCGCAAGTATTGCAATTTCCACACCAAATAAAATTGCCAATTCGGTATCTTATGATGAATATAAACACCTTCGTAATTTAGCGAATAAACATAACACTAAATTTTTATATGAAACAAATGTTGGTGCAGGGCTACCTATAATCAACACCTTACAAAATATAAAGCTAAGTGGCG
>CAITEL010000337.1 GCA_903891375.1 uncultured Neisseriaceae bacterium | reverse complement strand
TACCCACACCAGGATCACCAGTTAACACTCCAATTCCCGATGAATTGGCTAAATTTGTGAATTGGCTTCTAAAATCCAATAATTCTGAACTCTCCCATAAAGATTTGATGTCCTTACCAAATGGGATATGAGTTAAACCAAAGTGTTGTTGATACATATTTCATTCCTTATTCGTAACTACATTAGCTGATATTGTTGATACACTCGACAATTGAAACTCACGTTTATATGCCTCAAGCGTATATTCAGTCGCATCCATTAGATGTGGATCTTTGGAGTTTAACGTGGTATTTGGTCGCTGGCGATGACGATTAAGATTAGCGTCCTTATCTAATAACGTTACTGCATCCAAACGGTCACCTTTTACTGATTCAATATATAGTGCCATCACTATATGTGGATCAATTACCAAAGTTATTGTTTGATGTACATAACGATGTGGTACTTCATAAAATTTCCCATTCCATTTCACTGTGGCATCTTTTAAGACTTTACGTCGTTCACGATGGTAAAAAATTTCATTTAATTCAGACGCTCGCATAGGTAGTTGCCGAATATGATCTATATCTTTACGATAGCGTTCAAGCGGAGTTTTACCATCAAGACCAGCGTGTGGCGTATTATGATAATTCTTTTCAACCCACCCCCACAATCTAGCATTCAAATCACCAAGATTATCAATTATATCCACGTGAATTTCATTTAGAAATTGTTCACGAAATGTACGATGGTAGCGTTCTAATTTGCCTTTACTTTCTGGTTCATATGGGCGACTATGAATTAATTGAATTTTTAATCTGGCACAAATACCTTGTAACGAATATGTTTTATACGCAGCGCCATTATCTACCAGAAATTTTTTGGGACATCCGCGGCGGAGTAATGCTTGTTTCAGAACCATCTCAATATCCAATGCGGTTTCACCAAAACAAAAAGCACTGTAACAAATAAGGCGACTAGCATCATCCATAATTGATACTAAGTATGTTTTACGTAAACCATCTTTGGTCATGATTGATGGTCCATGTAATACATCGCCTTGCCATAAATCACAAGCACTTTCTGCTACAAAACTTCTACGCTCAATTGTATCCACCGATGATACACCACGACCCGATAAATTATGATTTCGTAAAAATCTGTGTACGGTAGCTTTACTTAATTCACCTTTTACTACAAGCCCTTTATTTTCTAGCATCTCAATCACTGTTTTAATTGAGCGTGATCGCATATCTTGTTTAATTGTCAATATTTCGGTCTGAATTTCTTCGGACAAATGACATTTATTCTTATCACTACGCTGTTTAACAGATAAGGCATCAATATCTCCAATCTTCCAATCATGATACCATTTTTGAATTGTTTGTCGGCTCAAATGCACACGTTTCGAATTAGGAATATTGTATGTCTTATTCGCTAATTCATTAATAATTGCACTTAATTCTCCATATTCAAGCTTATCCCGACTAACTAATGGACCCAATACGCCAAATCTAAATAATGCTACTTCATCGATATGTTTCATAAATAAAACACCTTTCTATTAAAAAATTACTGCAAATGTGCAGACCAATATTACATCACGATAAAAAATAACACGTGAGACTAAACTGTGTGGGATTGATATATTGCAATTGTTTTGACTGTTTCATGTTATATTGGATTTAGATATTTTGAGAAAAAAATTGTATCGAAATATTATTAAATTCAGAAAACTATTTTATTATCCTTAACTATTCACGTAATTCTAAAAATAAATAATATTTCGAGTGATAATTATTTTTAAGAATTACAATTAAAATTTGCGATAAAAAATATAAAAATAATTTTCTGTCACTACATTTTTTAGATAAATACTAAATTTTAATAAAAGAAAATAC
>CAITEL010000336.1 GCA_903891375.1 uncultured Neisseriaceae bacterium | reverse complement strand
TGTTCGCTTGGGAAGACAAATTTAAACGCTTATTACTTCGTTTTGAATTTATTAGCGAAATACATTACGGCTTAAAGTGTTTAGCCTACACGCTGATTAACTTACGGCATTTGTGTAACCACTAGCTCACAAAAACCATTGCAGTAACTTATTTTTTATCGAGTTCCTAACCTCGAGGTATTATCACGTCTAAAATTTGTAATTTTCTTCATAAAATCCATTATTTTCAAACATTCATCCCAGAATTTTAGCATGTTCGATTACCAAAATGCAAAATATCTCAAATTTTGGAATTATGCTGTTTTTCAGGACTGAAAACTAGAAATGAGTTGGGTATTAGTGTCGCATTTGAAGCTTGAATGGGCGTTCGAGTATCGTTATTCTCATCACAAATTGATATGAGTGTCATTACTCATATCCCCATTCTTTAAAAAGATTGCTATATTTACGGTTTAACTTATTAGCTAAGTAAAATACATATTCAGGCGCAATATCCAGTTGACCACCTGACCAAGTTATCACCCCACCATGTTCAAGTTTGATATTTTTAAATATTTCAATATCTTTTAGAGGTTCAAAGACAGTACCAATTTGCGGTAAGTCTTGTAAATCTGCAATACCCACCGTATCATTATCAAAAGTCAACTCTAGTTTATATTCACTGAGATATTTACATTTAAGTATATGCAACACACTAATATCCTTATATCAATGGTTCAATAGAATTCAATGGTTTATTTTTTTGAGCAAGAGTCCAATCTTCAATTAATTCTTCTTTATGTAGATCTAACCATTCTAAAACTAAATTTAATGCACGCCTTGGAAATTTACCATTCACAATTTGTTTATGAATATCTACAGTAATTTCATATTCTCCATATTTAGCATGAAAGTGTGGTGGGTTATGTTCACGCCATAGCATCAGAATCGATATTCCAAAAAACCTAGAAATTTCTGGCATTTTATCAGTCTCCTTAAAAATAATTAAAGCTTCATTGACACAAGTTATTTTATCATATTTGAGATGAAATAAAGCTATTTTCTAGTAACTCTACAATTTAAAATGGTGCAATTACTAATCTTGAAAAGGGAATTGCTGGAAGTTATACAAAAATATCTGGGTAGAATATCACGGAGGTAAGCGATCAAATGGTGTTATTTATAGTATATATTGTGTTATACTCTCGTTGTGTACTCGAACAAAGAAAAAACATGGCTCGTTGAATAGATCATGATGTACCGCCAGCTCACAATCTCATAATCTGCCTCCTGTATTTTGAATATATTCGAGTATACAAAAATAACTAAAATTTAAAATGGAATAGACACCATGAAGAACGAATACAATATACGTATACCGAGAACAATCACTAACTTTTGCGAAACAAAATAGCAGTTACAACCACATATACGCACTTAGACAAATGTTATCTGGTATTTTATTTAAGATATTTATGTCCTTTAAATCTAACAAGAGCAATGGCTAGATCTCAGCCTACGCTGGGATGACAAATACTTATTGGTGAAAGGTCTTTCAGATGAATACAAAAAAAATTGGGTTGGTGGGGTGTTGTGCTATAGTTGCAGGGAATATGATGGGTTCTGGTATATCAATGTTACCCGCAAATTTGGCGGTAATTGGCTCGATTACAATTTTAAGTTGGGTACTGTCTATTATTGGAGCACTTGGTTTAGCATATGTATTTGCTAAACTTGGCGCAATAGATCCAGAAGAGGGCGGTCCAGTTGCTTACGCAATGGAAGTGTCTCCAATTTTAGGTTCTCAATCACAGATTGTATATTTTCTGTGCCAATTGGATTGGTAATTTAGCTATTGCAATAACCTCAATTTCTTATTTAGCCACCTTATATCCACCATTACAAAATCCAATTGCATTAGGTATAGCGGTAATTGCTGAGATTTGGTTATTAACTGCTTTAAATTTACTTGGTGCAACATGGATTGGCAAACTTGCAAGTATTGGTCTGGTTTTTATAATTATACCCGTAGTACTAACAGCTACAATCGGTTGGTATTATTTTGATACCTCAATCTTTAGTCATAATTGGAATGTAACACATAATACGGATTCTCACGCCATTACATCTGGAGTACTATTATGTATTTGGAGTTTCATCGGGATTGAAAGTGCCTCGGTAGATACGAACTTAGTTGAAAACCCGAAACGAAATATTTTATTATCAACCTTAATTGGTGTTTTAATTGCAGCATCTATTTATCTTGCATCAACTACAGTAATTAATGGAATGTTTTTAGCCAAAGATATTGCAACAACTAATGCCCCATTTTCTTTAGCTTTAGGAAAAATATTTGATCCTAGAATTGCTAATATTGTATCATTTTGCACTTTTTTTGCGTGCTTTGCTTCACTTGGCTCATGGATAATGCTAGTTGCACAAGTAGGTGCGAGAGCCAGCCATGATGGAAATATGCCAGCTATTTTTAGTAAAACAAATAAAAATAATATCCCTGTGTACGGTGTTGTCATTACTAGTGTTCTTATGACTATATTAATGCTAATATTGATGTTATTCCATCAAAGTACACAAAATATATTTGCGGAAGTTATCACAACAGCAACGCTTTTAACATTATTACCATATTTTTATTCTGCTTTGTTCTTAATTCAAGTAACACCACATAATAAGCGAGGCATACTGCAATTAGTTTCTGCTATAATAGGCATCATATTTTGTTTTGCTGGTTTTT
>CAITEL010000335.1 GCA_903891375.1 uncultured Neisseriaceae bacterium | reverse complement strand
CATCTAATAAAGAAATTATTTGTTTACTTAGTGATTTAATATCTAAGATATAAACAGATAAATTTTTTCGACTTAATTTGCGCTCAGGATGAAGAGTCGAATATGGTTTATCAATTTCAGTTGAAAAGTTATAGTATCCACATATTTCACAGAAACCACCTTTTACTTGCGTTCCACACTCCTGACATTCTCCAGATATAAATCCTTCAACTAAAAAATTTCCACCAATATCATCAAAATAAAAACTAATTTCTTTTTGAAAAATATACTTGGATTTCAGTATTGGGCTAATAAAATCAAAAATAAACTGTTTTCTTATATCATTATCAGTATCATTAAAATAGTCAAATCCAATATCATAAGCTGCAAAAGTATCTTTAATTAAATTTGTATTTTCTTGAATAAATTCATTCAAGTCAATATTAGAGTTTTTTTTAGAATGATTAATACGGACATAAGATTGAGTTCTGTCTAAATCACAAGCAAAAAACGTTTTATGCCCATTAATTTTACTAACTCTATTAAATATATCAGCTGCCAAATAAGGTCCTGCAATATGACCCAAATGAAGTCCACCATTGGGCGTTGGAGCTGGTGACTCAATAAAATATTTTTCCATTTATTCTTTACCCCTTAATTCTTAATTTTAATTATTTCATCCAGAAATAGCACCTTTGTGCATATTAATCAGATTATTTAAATGCGATTTAATTCTTGGCCATTCATGAGGTAATATGCTATAAAATAGCATGTCTCTTATATGCCCATCTCGTAAGACGCAGTAATTACGAATTGTTCCTTCGTACCTTGCTCCAAGTCTTTCTACAGCTTTCTGACTAGGAAGGTTTAGGGTGTCAACCCTAAATCCAACAGCAATACAACTTAACGTTTCGAATGCGTAAGTAAGTAGCATTAATTTACATGTTGTATTTAAAGCTGTTTTTTGTTGACTCTTTGCATACCAAGTAAAACCAATGTCTAACCTACGATTTGTATTATCTATCTGACAATAAGAAGTCATGCCAACAATTATTTGAGTTTTATTATTAATAACTGCAAATGGCAACATTTTTCCTTCTTTCTGCCATAATAGTCGACGTTCAATTTCTTCTTTCATTTCAGCTGAATTTGGAACTATTGCATACCATAATTTCGAAAGTTCTCCATCTTGCGTAGCTATTACAAGATCATCATGGTGTGCGAGTGATAATGGCACAAGCGTGCAATAATCACCTTTTAAAATTATTGGAGTTATCCAATTCATAAACATCAACCTTCTTTAATATTGTATTGTTAGCAAAAATAATATTTAACTAATATTTAAACTTCTTTATAGAGTTAACATAAACACCTAAGACAAAAATTATAACTATAAATAATAATAGAAATATCATTGAATACGACAACTTCATTGTCAATATCCCCATGAAAATAGTTCCTGAAACAAATCCTAAATCAGGGGAGATACTAAAAATTCCCATGGCTCTAGTTCTATCCGATGCTTGCGTATTAAGTGCTACTAAGCTTGCAAATACAGGCATTGATAATCCCACCGTCACCCCTAATAATCCTCCAATAATAATTAGGTTACGTATTGAAATATGTTGGAATAATAACAGGATTATAACTGCGAGTATTACGAGAATAGTAATAACGGTACTTCTTGTGGATACTAATTTCAAAATATGTGATACGGTTAGTCTAGAAATTATTACAGTTATAGCATATATGGTATAAAAAATCCACATACACTTGCTAGCATTTTGCTGATTAGCAACCACTGGAAGAAAAGTAATTATTGCACCATAACATAAAAATACGGTAAATTGATTTATAAATGGAATATAAATGTTTTTACTGAGAAGTGTGATTTTAATGTTTTTGTTCTTTTGCATTTTTAACTCAGTTAAATATGTATACTTTTTTTTGTTCATATAAAAAAAGTAAAAGGCAAACATAATATTTAATACACTTACAAAGATAACAGTATAAAAACCAAAGCCATAATAAAGGAAAATGGCTATGCTAGTTGCAATTGTCGTACCTAGCGTAATTCCTAGACTATAAATAGCTACGGATTCTTTAATTTCATCTTCTTTATTTAATAAAGTTACCATTGTCAGTGCAGAAACAGAAAACAAAGCACTACCGATACCATTCAATATTCTACCAATAAGAATAATCTCCCATGATTTATAAAAAAAATACATAAAAACTGAAAAAAATGAAACTAAAAGCCCAACCCACAAAGCTCGAGAATGACCAATAGTTTCTGCTATTTTTACGGCCTTCCATCTAAATAAAATAGAACCAACAGAGTATCCACCAACAATCAAACCAAGAATATTGCTTTTTACATTCATTTGAGTATAAAGGATAGGAATTACAGGTAGAAATATGTATACGCTCGACCAGTAAAAAAAATTAATGGTCGCAAAGGATAGGTTTTTCTTAGCCACACTAGTAAAAAACATTATTTATCCATATAAACTGGAAAGATTAAGATGATATCTTTTCATTATTTCGTATAATTTAACTATGCTGTTAACCCTTGTAATTTAGGGTCAATAGATAACTTGTAGTTATATTCTATTGGTATTTCAATTAAAAATGGTTTATTGCTTTCAAAAGCATCATTCATAATTTGTTCAAGATCTGCCGTATTATCTAAATACCTCCCATTCATACCATTTGCATCTGCAAGTTTAACAAAATCAACTTTTCCTAAATCAACAGAAGGATTAAAAATATCCTCTCTAACAAAATATTGGCAAGTTTTTATCATCCCAAAAGAATTATCATTAAATAAAACTATTACAATTGGAATATTATATCGTACAGCCGTTTCAAGATCTTGACTTACAGAATGGAAACCTCCATCACCGCAAAGAACACAAATCCTTTCCTTTTGATTTGCTAACTTCACGCCTAAACCTGCTGGTAGTCCGAAGCCAAAGGTACCACATACATTTGAACTAATAAATGTATTGGGGTTTTTTGTTTTATCAAAAAGTGCTGCGTATAATTTATGAAGCCCGACATCAACACATAAAATACCATCATCACCAAGTGATCCTCTAATTGAGTTCATAATCTCAATTATATTATTAGTAGCACCTTGATCATCAATTTGGGCAGAATCGATGATGGATTTTGCACTTTTCAATTCAGTAGAAATTTGTTTTGGTTGAATTTCAGATGTTTGTAAGTATTTTAATGATCTTTTTAGGTCACCTAAACATGCCATTGTAGGTTGGAAAACATGCCCTATATCATTATAATAGGTGTTTATTACAACAGATTCCAAGTCATCTCTCCATAAAGATGACTTTGCATCTTCCCCATAATCATATCCAATTAAAAGAAGTAAATCACATTGTTCAAAAATTGTATCTACTAATTTTTGCTGAAATACGCTGTCTATATATTTATGCGCAGTTGTTATATAAAGCGGATTGTCTTCTGATATCACACCTTTTGACGAAAGTGTAGCCATTACTGGGATATTGAATTTTGAAATTAAATTTAATAATTCATTACAACAAGATTCCCGTATAACCTGATTTCCAGCTATAACAAGAGGGTGTTTAGCTGTTTTTAATTTATTAATGACAACATCTAATTGAGCAAAATCAGGCTCAGGGTTATTAATTTTTTTTACGGGTGTAATTTTACTAAGCTTTTTATATGCTAGCTTCTCATCTATTTCCACACTCATTAAATTTCTAGGAAAACTAATATACACCGGTCCCGGCAT
>CAITEL010000334.1 GCA_903891375.1 uncultured Neisseriaceae bacterium | reverse complement strand
ATTATGCGAATAATATCCATGCGGTGAGCAAAGCCTAACTTAATAATTTCTTGTACCTTAGGGTCAGTTAGTTCTTCTTTCGGTAATTTACTGGCTAAATAATTTATTGCATGAGATAAATTTTGGGTAGTAGCATACATTTTAGTTGCACGTTTTGAATGTGATGAGTACTGTATGTCTTTTATTTTTTCTAATAATCCATCAAAACTATGTGGCATAACTCCTTGTCCAGAAAATAAATCCACCATAAAACATAATACATTTTTTATATCATCACTAGATGTGGCAAATTCATCGATTACTTTTGATAGTGGTGTATTTGAGTAAACGCCACCATCAACATAATAGCGACCATTAACCATTGTTGGTGGAAACCCAGGCGGTAAGGAACATGAAGCTAAAATATGATCAACTGTGATTTCTTCTGTTTTACTATCAAAAAATTCAAATATTCCAGTCTCAAGGTCGACGGCACCTAAGCAAAGGCGAGGCCCTTTATTGTTTAAATAGTTAAAATCAATCAATTTAGCTAAAGTCTCTCGTAATGGCATTGTATCATAAAAACTCAATTGATCAGGTGTTGCATCAAGTAATAGCCATGGGTTATATGGACGTGGCGTAAAAAACCCTGGTTGACCTGATAGTAGTGTATTGTTGGCGCTAATAAAATGGTGAAATTTAGATAGACCTAAATTAGTTAACATTGGGAATGGGATTTTAGTAGTAATAGTATCCCAAAATTCATATAATTTATCTAGGCGTTTATCTGGCTGATTTCCAGCAATAATCGCTGCATTTATTGCTCCAATTGATATCCCTACGACCATGTCGGGGTGATAATCATGCTCACTAAGTGCTTCATAGGCGCCAACTTGAAAAGCCCCTAAGGCACCACCACCTTGAAACACATATATTACTTGTCGTTTGGCTGATTTTGGTAATTTAAATAGCTCGGTAATTTTTGCTGAGCTTGGTTCTTTTTTAGTAATTCTCATTAATTATCCTTTCAAATAATCGTATACGGTATCAGCAAAACCTAAGGTTAAATCGGCAATAAAATGTGAGCCAGAAATAACACGTTTAACTGGTAAGCTTGATACGGGAGCTAGTGCATGATTAAATAATTCTAATGATGCTGGGCCAGTCCATGCACCTTTTAATGTAACGTCTTTTACAAAATATCTATTTAGTTGGCAAATATCGATATCTTTACCATTACAATTGGGGATTATTTTAAGTAAATAATTTGGTTCTTTAAGAATAGCTTTTAGTAGCTTTTCTTGATCTAAATTTGTATATTTGTATCCCATAGTACCGATAGCCACATCAACACTATTGTAACGTAGTTTCCCGAGTAAGGTATCAACGTCTATACTTAAACTTGGTGTAGCATATTTTTTAGGAAACCCCCATATTTCACGTCCAGCAACAATAGGTGATACATCATCTAAATACATAGCATGCACATAACTACCAGATTTTCCTTTGAATTTGATAGGTATCACTTGTCCTGATTCGGTGTAATCACCAAATCCAGAAGAGTCAGGCATACGGATAAATTCAAATTTAACAATCGGGTCTGTTACTTCTAATGGCTCTGGTACTACGAGGCGTAGTGCTTCAATGTCGGTTTCATAGGTAATAACAAAAAATTCTCGATTAATAAACCGAAATTCACTCTTGGGATAGCTTGGAGAGGTAAGAGGCATAGCAAAGGCAAGTTTTTTTACGTCTGAAATTTTCATATATTAGCCCTTCATAAAGTTAAGCAACTGCACAGTATTATAGCACACTCAAAATCATATAGTTAGCTGAATAAACTGTTTTAACTACCGCCATAACATGTGCATATGAAAATAAACCTCTTATAAAATTTTTGTGAGCTCTAACTGATTGATTAAATTATATCTTCACTACTGGTTTAGTTTTTGCCTACCAGCATAGTATTTACACAAAGGTATTGATTTGTTGTATAATATCGTTATATTTTACTGAGGTTTTCAGGCATAAAAAATTAATGGAGTAAATTATAATAATGTATAAACTCGGTGTAATAGGGAACCCAATAGAGCATAGCTTGTCCCCAGTAATATTTAAATTATTTGCTAGTCAATTTAATATAAATTTAAATTATGAAAAGATTTTAGTAAATGACGACGAACATTTTATTCAAACGGTAAATAATTTTTTTGCGCATAATGGTTTAGCGTTAAACATAACTAGTCCATTTAAAGAAGAAGCTTGTTTAATTGCGCAACAACATACCTCAAGAGCTAGTTTTTGTCATGCGAGTAATTTGTTGTATCTTAATAACAATAAAGAACTTACGGCGGATACAACTGATGGTATTGGATTAGTAAAAGATTTAGAAGTTAATAATAACATTAGCCTAAATAACAAAAAAATATTAATTATTGGTAGTGGTTATGTACTTGATTCAATTTTACTTGATTTTATTGTAAAAAACCCGATGAGTATATCTATTTTGGCACGAAATAGCGAACGTGTAAATTTTTTATGTGATAAATTTGGCGTGAGAGAGTTTGATCCAACGAACACATATGATATTATAATAAATTCCTCACCAAATACCAATGATAATCAATTGTTTAGCAAGGTGCAGAAATTAGAAAATACTTTAGTATGTTATGATTTAGCTTATAGCCCCAATGTTACTTTGTTTTTAAGTACAATGCAGCAATTAAGTTCGCACGCTATATTAAAAAATGGCTTAGGAATGTTAGTGGAGCAAGCCGCAGTTGCATTTGTTAAGTTATTTAATCAAACCCCAAACACGTCAATTGTGTTAAATCAGTTAAAGGCTAAGGTATAGTATGGTTAATTTTTTAATATTATTTATTTGTTTAATTTTTATAGTTATATCTGCTAATTTATTTTGTAATGCGTTGGAACATCTTGGAGAAAAACTAAATATCTCAGAGGGTGTTACGGGTTCAATATTTGCTGCAGTTGGTACTGCGTTACCTGAGACTATTATACCAATTATTGCAATTGCAGGTTTTAATAAAAGTAACGTAAATGATGAAATTGGCATTGGTGCTATATTAGGTGCTCCATTAATGTTATCCACTTTGTCAGTTTTTGTAATGGCATTATCTATTTTAAGACTACGTGGTTTAAATGGATTAATAAAACCAGAACCAACAGGGTTAAAACGTGATTTACGTTTTTTTCTGTTTGGTTATTTGATGGCTTTTTTAGCTATATTTACCCAAAAATTCTCAGCACATATGTTTATTAATGGGGTGATTGCCACAATACTTGGGCTTAGTTACTTTTTATATATATTGTTAACGATTAAAAGTTCAAGCAAATTAGTGGAGGAGGGGAATAATACTGAGGCTGAATCTCCTTTGTTTTTTACTAAATTAAAGTTTCCATTAAGTTATTTTACAATAATTTTACAACTATTTGTGGCATTAATGATATTAATATATTTTGCTGATATGTTTATTTCTGCAGTGAATACCGTTGCAACATTGTATCATGTGTCTCCATTTTTATTATCCTTAATTGTAATACCAATTGCAACAGAAATGCCTGAAAAAATCAACAGTATTTTATGGTTGAGAAAAGGTAAGGATACTTTAGCAATTGGTAATATTACTGGGGCAATGGTCTTTCAAGGAAGTCTACTTCCTATTTTAGGGATACTTTTTACTGATTGGAGCCTAACTAATCCGTTACCCTTAGTCGGGATTTTAATTACATTGGTTGCGACATTGTGGTTTTTTTATAATGCTGGACGTAATAATATTAGAGTATGGCATTTTGGGGTGAATGGTTTACTTTATCTTGTAAATATATTTATTTGCTTAATAATGTGGAGGTAAACACATAATAATGTCTAAATTATTTTTGATACCGACAACATTGTCTAACTCAATAGACCACGGTGTTTTGCTGGAGTACCAACTGAAACAGCTTAAACACTTGAGGTATTTCATTGTTGAAACGGCCAAAATTGGTCGAGCTCATATTAAACAGCTTAACTTAGAGACACCGTTGCAACAGTTAGATATTGAAGAGTTAAACAAACA
The DNA here is from genome assembly GCA_903891375.1 of uncultured Neisseriaceae bacterium. Classification (GTDB taxonomy): domain Bacteria; phylum Pseudomonadota; class Gammaproteobacteria; order Burkholderiales; family UBA11063; genus Aquella. Next base: position 1,674 of record CAITEL010000334.1, on the reverse strand, counting down.
CCAAGCAGATTTAAAGTGTTTAATAAAACCATTGCTATCTGGTTTTGATGTTGGTCTTCTGTCTGATTGTGGGCTACCCGCAGTAGCTGACCCAGGAAGCAAAATTGTGCGCCTTGCACACTTAAATAATATAGAAGTGGTGCCTTTAATTGGGCCAAATTCTTTAATGCTGGCATTAATGACAAGTGGAGTAAATGGTCAATCATTTACTTTTAATGGTTATTTGCCAATAGATAGCGCTGTGCGTAAACAAAAAATCATGTGTTTACAAGATTTGATAATCAAGAATCAAACCAGTCAAATTATAATAGAAGCTCCTTTTAGGAATCAGCAGTTATTACAGTCATTTATTGAGTTATTAAATGATGAGATTACTCTTTGTTTGGCAATTAATCTAATGCAAGATAATCAAAAAATAATTAGCCAAACAATAATCCAGTGGAAAACACTTGCAGAATTACCACACATACACAAAGAAGAAGTTGTTTTTGTTCTTGGGGTATAACAAAGTGGCATTGAATGAGAATGGTAAACGAACTGCTTTGTCAAAACTAACAAATAAATAGGGCTCTTTCGGAATTTTGTAGAAAATAAAACTATTATATAACAATATGATCACTATACTTTAGGCCTTTGGAAAAAGAGGTTTTGCCACGGATTTTTGCAGATGTTGTATATATTTTATAATATCAAATGGTTAAAGTAAAAAAATAAAACCATTGGCTACCAATGCAACACCTGAATATTACGTAATTAAAGATGCCTTAGGTATTGTGTAAAACCTAGGACGTTTTGTATTTTACATAATAAGCTGTGATTTCTAAAATGATTGTGCTGTTTATACTTTCAATTTCTACAGATTTCCGAAAGAACCATAATTTATTGGCGTAATTGTACCTAAATTTACAATCTTAGGTACTACTTTTAGCTTAAATTATTTCTATGGTACTGGTCCGAATTCAAGGGTCCATTATAGCTTGAATGGGCGAGTCAAATTACGGTATTAGTGACAATTTTTAAGACTTGTTTATATTGAACAGAGTTTCCTCGGATTTTATTGATACGTCTGATATCACTAATATCAACATTGAATTTTTTAGCAATTGAATACAATGTATCACCCCGATTCACTTTGTATTTTATGGTTCTATTCGTTGCAATCTGGCTATGTTGAACTTTGGTTAAATGAGTTCTGGTATTTGTAGTAGTCTCCGTTTTATTTCCTAAATCTGCGACTAATATATTTAATTGTGTATTAGCGCTGTGATTACTTGCCATTCGTGGCACAATTAATATTGGTTTGTCACTCGCAACTTCAGTTTGGGTTGAAGTAGAGCTTATATTAACTACTTTTATATAATTATTATCAGTATCATCGATGTCATCTGCTTGTGTGTTTGGAGCATTTTGCGTAATAGTAGTTTTTATGTTTTGTGTATTATTATCGGCATAACCTATTTGGTTTATGGCGTCATTCGAATCAATTATGTCACTACTAGATTGCATGTTATTAGGAACTATGGGCGCATTACTTGTGCTTGTATTAATTATATTTGTCGTTGTTTGGGTTGCAACTATCACTGGCTCAATATCCTGCTTAGGTTGATTTAAACTAGCTAGATAAACTGTTTGATTCTTAAATGGTACCAAGATTTGTGTTTGTTGTTGTGGTGT
>CAITEL010000333.1 GCA_903891375.1 uncultured Neisseriaceae bacterium | reverse complement strand
TTTTTATTTTAAATTTGATTAGTGTATTATACTATGAAAATTAACTATATAAATATTTAAATTATTTTGCGCAAAATATGATAAAATAGCAATCAAAATACATGACGGAAGCTTACGTGCAGTTTTTATGCGATTTATTTTATTGGAACTTATATGGACAATACAAGTATTACTAAAGGATTTTTTTTAAAATTAATCCGATCCTACAAACATTTAATAGAGCAACTTCACAATACCAATATAATTGCCTTACTTCTACTTGATTTTATTTTATTACCACTAGCGTTAATTACCTCTGTTTTACTTCGATTAGGTGGCGACTGGGATCATCGCTTAGACAATGCAATTTGGATATTTTTTGCGTTACCAATTTGGACAATACCTATTTTTATTAGTCTTGGTCTTTATAAGGCAGTTATTAAATATATTGATGAAAAAATTGTCGTGATAGTACTTCTAGGCGTAACACTATCTGTACTAATACTAACTTATGTAACAAAAATAGCGCATATTTATGCATTTCCTAAAACTTCGATAATAATTTTTTGGGTATTTGCCTTAGCTTATATTGGTGGTACACGACTTATATTGCGTGGATTATTCAGAAAAATCAATACCCAGATTAAAAATAAACCCAACATCGCTATTTATGGAGCTGGTAGTGCTGGAGTTCAATTATGCCTATCTTTAACGGCTGGGCAAGAATACAACCCTGTTGTATTCTTTGACGATGATTCTAAAATATGGGGTAGTACCATTCGTGGAATCAGTATTCATCGCCCACGTGACATCGCAAAAATTTTACGACAAAACAATATCGAACAAGTGTTATTAGCCATACCATCCGCCTCACAAACAAGAAGAAAACACATTATTGATATGTTAGAACCTCTGGCAATCAAAATCAAAACAATACCAAGTCTCGCAAGTCTAGTTAGTGGACAAGTTACAACCAACGACATTAAAGAAGTTGATATTGAAGATTTATTAGGACGGGATCAAATTCCACCAGATATTCAACTATTACAAAAAAATATTCGTGGAAAAAATGTTTTAATCACTGGCGGTGGTGGCTCTATTGGCAGTGAACTAGCCAATCAAATCTCTGAACTCATACCCACCACATTGATTTTATTAGATAACTCCGAATATGCACTTTATAATATAAAATTGCAACTAACTATTAACCATCCAGCGTTAACAATTATTGATATACTGGGTAGCGTCACTGATGCTGAATTAATCTCTCGCATAATCAAACAATATCAAATCAATACTATTTATCATGCTGCTGCCTATAAACATGTGCCAATTGTTGAGTTTAACCCTATTGCTGGAGTCTTTAATAATGCTATTGGTACATATATAATTGCACTCGCCGCTATAAAACATAGTGTAGAGACTATGGTTTTAATATCTACTGACAAGGCTGTGCGACCCACAAATATTATGGGGGCAAGTAAACGTTTAGCAGAAATGATACTACAAGCATTGCAAATACAATCAACACATACCATATTTACCATGGTCCGCTTTGGTAATGTACTTGGTTCTTCTGGCTCTGTAGTACCACTATTTACTGAACAAATTAAAAACAATGGCCCTGTAACTGTTACTCACTCTGATGTGATACGCTATTTTATGACGATAAAAGAGGCAGTTCAGCTTGTAATTCAAGCCAGTAATATGGCAATTGGTGGTGATGTTTTTATTTTAGATATGGGTGAACCAGTTAAAATTGTAGATCTTGCAAAACGCATGATTCATTTAAGTGGTTTTTCAATTAAAGATACTACCAACCCAGATGGTGATATAGAAATTAAATTTAGTGGACTACGCCCTGGTGAAAAACTATATGAGGAATTGTTAATTGGTAACAATCCACAAAAAACCACACATCAACGAATTATGAAAGGTAATGAAACATTTATACCATATGATGAACTTAAATTACATTTAGATAATTTAATTATACTAATCAAGAAATATGACACTCAAGGTATAATAACTACCTTAAATACCTTAGTAACCGATTTTGTGTGTTCAAACACCAAAAGTTATATAAATACTTAAACGGATTATATATATGAAAAAATTATTGATTACATTTGTACTGTGTTGTTTTATTGGAAGTTCATTTGCTGATAGCATTAACAATGTATCTAATCAAATTCAGCCATTAGCTAATAAACACACCAAGGCAACCAAACATAGTAAAACAAAACAAAAAACACCACACAAGAAAATTAAACATCATAAAAAAATCACAAAACGAACAGTTAAAACCCCCACAGTAGATACATCGCTGGAACCATTCGTATCGCCTAAAGTGGCCGCTTCTAGTGAGATCCCCAAAGATTATATTGATGAGACCAGTGTACGCCGTCAACCTCGACTATACTCCTATGCCGCAATAGCTCTAAATGCTAATACTGGTAAAATAATTGTAAGTAAAAACCCAAATGCACAACTACCAATTGCCTCAATTACTAAATTAATGACCGCAATAGTGGTACTAGACTCTGGAGTTGATCTTAATGACTATGTAACCATAACCAATGCTGATATTGATACGTTACGCAATACTTATTCTAGACTCAAAGTTGGCATGCAATTTAAACGTAAAGATTTACTATTACTCGCCTTAATGTCTTCAGAAAATCGTGCAGCCCATGCATTAGGCAGAACCACATTTAATGGTGGCATAAATGCTTTCACAAAAAAAATGAACCTTAAAGCCAAAAGCTTGAAAATGAATAGTACTCAATACTATGATCCTACTGGCTTAACCAATATGAATACATCAACTGCGCTTGACTTATCTAAGTTGATACAAGCCGCCTATAGCTATGATGAGATTCGTCATGACACTACGACTAAAAACGCTGACGTAATGTTTGGCCCACGTTACACACACAGATACATCAATAGTGATGCACTGGTGCGCGCAAACAAATTGCAGATACAACTCTCAAAAACAGGTTTCATTAACGAAGCTGGGCATTGTTTAGCGCTTTACTCAATTGTTGATAACAAGCCAATTGTTATGGTGTTTTTAAATAGCGCTGGTAAAAGTGGGCGTTTAATTGATGCTATGACTATAAAAAACTACATTGGAAAGGACAACTCATGAAACATACATTTAATGAAATTGAAAAAATTTACCAGAAACCAATTTTTGAACTAATTGAAACTGCATATGCTATTCAAAAAAACAATTTTGAAGCTGATATTGAACTATGCCATTTAGTCAGCGTTAAAACTGGTGGTTGCCCAGAAGACTGTGGTTACTGTTCACAAAGTAATAAAAATCATACTGAACTGAAATTAAATGCATTATTACCCATTGAAGAGATAGAACGCCAAACCATAATCGCCAAACAAAATGGTGTTAAACGGGTCTGCCTAGGTGGGGCATATAAATCCCCACCTACATCAGCCATTGATAAAGCTAGTGAGTATATAAAAGTAATAAAAAAACATGGCTTAGAAACATGCATTACCTTTGGTAGCCTCAATCAAGAACAAGCACAACAACTAAAAACTGCTGGGCTAGACTACTACAACCACAATATTGATACTTCACCAGAGCATTATGGTAATGTTATTACTACACGCACTTTTCAGGAAAGAATTGATACTATTGATAATGTTGGTAAAGCTGGGCTAAAGGTATGTTGTGGTGGTATACTTGGTATGGGTGAAACGCAACAAGATAGAATTAGTTTTATAAAAGCTCTCACCGATTTACCATTTGTGCCTGACTCTATACCAATTAATATGCTCGTTAAAATAAAAGGTACACCATTAGAGAAAGTTGAAGACCTCGATAAATTTGAATTAATTCGTACTATTGCTACAGTGAGAATACTGTTCCCGAAAACTCGAGTGAGACTATCTGCTGGACGTTTAAAATTAACCGAATTAGAACAGTCTATGTGTTTTATGAGTGGTGCAAACTCGATATTTTTTGGCGAAAAACTATTAACCACACCCAATAACACCGAAAACAATGATTTATCTTTATTAAAAAAATTAGGAATTAGCGCTAATGCATAGCTGGAATGAATGGTTTAAAACAAAATATAATGCCCTAGATACTCTCAAATTGCGCATTGCTCGAGACAAGTACCACTCACGTTTCTTTATTCATGATAATATCAATTATTTAAATTTTATCAGCAATGATTACCTCGGAATTGCCAAACATGAAAATCTTGTTGATGCATTAAAATCAGGCGTAGATCAGCATGGTGTAGGTAGTACAGGTGCACCAAACTTAAGTGGTTTAAGTGTTGAACATGAAACTCTTTCTGCACAGCTTGCTTCATGGCTTGGTTTTGAATCATGTCTACTGTTTAATACTGGATTTCAATTAAATTCAAGTATATTTAGCCAATTAACTGATGAAAATACGATTGTTTGGTTTGATCGAAGATGCCATGCTTCACATATTGATGGAATTCGATTATCACAAGTTAAATTTTACTCTTTTAGTGATAATACTCTAAATAACGTGTTTAAACGAATTAATGCCCTACCTGAAAAAAGACATATCATATTAACCGAAGGTACTTTTAGTATGGATGGAACATGTCTCTATTTAGATAAACTACTTAAATTTAAATCAGAGAACCCCAATAATGTTTTACTAATCGTTGATGATGCCCATGGTATTGGCACTCTTGGAAGCAATGGCTATGGAACTTTGGAACAACTTGGACTACCACTATCTGGTATAGATATCTTAATTGGCACCCTAGGTAAAGCAATTGCCACATTTGGCGGTTTTGTTTGTAGTAAGTACAATATTATTGATTATCTAAAGCAAACAGCTCGTGGAGTGATATTTAGCACGAATATTCCACCAGCTATTGCCTCATCTAGTATTGCTAGTGTGGCGTTAGTTGCAACTGACACAGGTACAAAACTCCGCTATACATTAACCCAAAATATTAATTATTTTTTAGAACTCTGTAGCCAATATAATTTACCTGTGTATAACAATACACTAAATATATCCCCTATACAATTATTAATTTTTGATAATGAGGATACCACCACACATATTTTTAATGAATTACGCACAAAACATATACGGGTTGGGAAAATCAGTTACCCAACGGTTAAAAAAAATGCTCCACGAATTAGAATTTCATTAACAGCCGCAAATACAAGAGCTGATATAGAAACCTTATGTGAAGCATTAGCGAAAGCTATAACTTGTTAACACCAACAATTGTAATTGGTGGCTTTCTATTTAATCAAAAACCACTAGAATTTATTTTAAACAATATACCATCGACGCATTTTTTTGATATAAATATATTAGATAATATTAGCTCATTAGATAATATTATCATGCAACTATCTACCATAATATACTTAGCAAGGTCATCA